>CAZJJF010000032.1:0-17034 GCA_964546245.1 uncultured Anaerolineales bacterium | reverse complement strand
AACCGTGAAGTCTGTGCTACTCTGTCGAAGGGCCGTTGCGATGGCTGCCGTGAGTTGAACGCCGCCAGCGGCGCCTGTTAAATTCCGCATACTGCCGCCGAGAGTGTCGCCTCGATTGAGAAGAAAGCGATACACCAGCTGCTCGCGCCAGCCTTCTGGGAAGTCCTCAGCGATCTGCCTGAGTGTCTCAGCTAGAATCATGTCAAGGTCGGTGCTTGGTAATCTCCGCCGTGCCTTGTCGGAAAGCCCAACGCTTGACAATAGCATGTTTCGGAGCGTGGGATCCACAGCCGCGTTCGCTATCGTGTCAAACGCGAGCAATCGCTCGTGTAGGGCCTGCGCCTGCACGATGTAGGGAGCGGCTCGCTTGGCCTTCTGGACTGCCTGGTCTGTGAAGCCTCGGCGGATCGCCTCGCGAGTGGTTACAAGGTCTTGTGGCGAGGTGATGTAAGGTGATAGCATAGGGTCAGGGCGGGCCTTGCTGGGGGCCGAGGGCGGCCAGGATGGGGGCGAGTTGGGCGCGCTGGTAGAGGCGGATGGTCTTGCCGCGCACGTCCGCGCCCCGGTCGGAGGCAAGGTAGGCGGCGTAGATGCCCGCTTCGTCGGCGGTGAGCCACCCTGGTTCAC
Organism: uncultured Anaerolineales bacterium; assembly: GCA_964546245.1. Taxonomy (GTDB): domain Bacteria; phylum Chloroflexota; class Anaerolineae; order Epilineales; family JAHCIE01; genus JAHCIE01. The sequence goes on along the minus strand of CAZJJF010000032.1, from coordinate 16,407 downwards.
CTTGCGGGCGTGAGCGGGTCAGGATGGGGGTATTGAGGAGCAGGGTGTTGATGCGGACCGGGCGGTCCTGCATCTCCTCGGCGAGGACGTTCTTGAGCATGAGCTGGCCGGCCGCCGAGACGGAGACGGGGCCGGCGTAGGCGACGGGGAACTCGGCCGCGCCGCCGTTGATGAAGGTGTAGCTGGCTCGCGGGCGGTCGGCCAGTAACGGTAGGAAGGTGCGCGCTGCGATGAAGTGGGCTGTCAGGCCATCGTGGAGGACCTTCTGCCAGGTTTCCAGGGGCACATCGGCCAGCGGTTGACCCTGCCACCAACGCCCCAGGGAGGCGACGACAGCATCGAGCGGGCCTATGTGATGGGCGATGGCGTCGCGAATACTGGCCGCACCCTCTTCCGTGCCCACCGAGCCGACCAGCGTCAGCAGGCGGTCACCGTCGGCGGGAGCGACGCGGCTGCGTAGCTCGGCGAGACGTTGTTCGGAGCGCGAGGGCACGACAACGGTCGCCCCCGAGTGCAGGAATACCCGGACAATGCCCTCGCCGACTTCCCCGGCTCCTCCCGCCACCAGCGCCACCCTGCCCCTCAGATCGAACACGCCGCGCCTCCTGCGCCAGGATGGGGGGATTGTAGACGCGGGAGGCGTGCAGCGCAAGTGGGCCAGCAAGTGCGGCCTGCAGCGTGATGCGTGAAACGCGAGGCGCTTCACTGATTTTCACGTCTTGGGTTTCATGCCTGTCGCTCCACGCCCCACTCCCTGCGGATGGTGTCGCGGATGCTCTCGTAGCTCTTGCCCTGGGCGAAGGCTTCGGCGATGGCGGGGGCGAACACGTTGCGGTAGAAGTCCGCGCCCATGCGCTGGACGATTTCCTTGTCGAACAGAACATCGGTCTGCGGCGTGCCGCCCAGTTCATGCCATATGGCAGCCGTGGGGTGTTGATCAGCTGCCGACCCAGCTTCGCCACCGGGGTGGTGCGGCTCCTGGCCCACAGCGCGGCGGCCACCGCCGCTGGCAACGACCTTGGCAACCCACAGACCATAGCCTTTGGCGTGGGCCTCATCCATGCCCTTCTTGAGGGCACGTAAACGGTTGTACTCGGCGAACACGTCGAAGCGACGGATGGGCAGACGCGGGTTCATAGGAGTAGCTCTCCTGGCAAAGGGTATACCGCGCTAGCCTGCAACAAGCGGACCACGAGGGGGCCTCCCCGCCGGGGAGTCACAGTCGCGTGGGGCGGGGGACGGCGGGCAGACGGATGCTGAATGTCGTGCCTCGGCCGGTGGTCGAGTCGACCGTCAACGCGCCGCCGTGGGCCTCTACAATGGCCTTGGCGATGGCAAGCCCCAGGCCAGAAGCGTCGCCGTCCTCCCGTTGGCGTGACTTGTCGACGCGATAGAAACGGTCGAAGATGAAGGGTAGCTCGTCGGCCGGAATGCCCGTGCCTGTGTCGCTGACGCGCAGGACCACGTCCTGACCATCGCGTGTCGCGGCCAGCACGATCTCCCCCTGATGGGTATGGCGTAGGGCGTTAGAGACGAGATTGTTGAGGACCTGCGTCATGCGGTCCGTATCCACGTTGATGGACGGCAGGTCGTCGGTGGCGTCGACGCGCAGTTCCAGGCCCTGTTGCTGCGCCTGGACGATGTAGGCCAGGCCGGTGCGTTCCAGCAGCGCCGCCGGATCGACGGGGCGACGCTGCAGACGCAGTTCACCTGCATCGGCTAGGGACAACACTCGTAGGTCTTCGACCAGGCGCTGGAGGTGCTCGACCTCACCGTGCATGACCGTGTACACGGTGGCCGAGCCTTGCAGGCGGCCGTCTTGCAGGCCCTCGGTGTAGCCGCGCAGGATGCTCAGCGGAGTGCGGAGGTCGTGGGCCAGATCGGCGGTCATTTGCTTACGCAGATGACTGGCGCGGGCCAGGTCCGCGCTCATCTGGTTGAACGACGTAGCCAGTTCGCCGATCTCGTCGCGCGAACGAACCGTCACCCGCTGGTCGAGTGCGCCGCCTGCCATAGCCTGGGTCGCCGCGGTCAACTCGCGCAGGGGGCGAGTCAGGGTGCGCGCCAACAAGCTGCCGAGAACCAGAGCGACAAGGGCGGCGATGAGGGCGCTGGCCGCCGTGGCCCAGGCGACACGTTGCAGGAAGAGCACGTCGGGCGGCGGCGGCCCCGCCTGCTGCGGGCGGTCCGGGTTGGTGAAGGGAATCACGTAGCCGACGATCTGCCCGTTGGATGTGACGGCCATGCCCGACTTGAAGGTGGCGGCGGGGATAGCCTCACCGGCGGGGTAGGCGGGGTTGCCCAGCACGACGAGGCCGTTGGCATCGACCAGAGTGACGCCCCGAATGTAGCGGTCGAGGGGTGGGGTGTCGGTGAGCGTCGACCGCACGTTGTCCCAACTGCCAGTGGCAGCGTAGTAGTCACCTAGCGCGGTGACCAGGATATTCTGGTCGCGGGACGAGGCGAAACGGTCGAACTCGGACCGCGTCCGCTGGCCGACGATGATGGCGACCAGCACGGCGCCAGTGACGCCAACCACCACAAAGGCCAAAGTGAGCTTCCAGGTCAGGGATCGCATAGCTAGCTACGTTGGGTCGGAGACCCGATTGTCCTGGGCGGCGAAGCGGTATCCCATGCCGTACACCGTCTCGATGTAGGCCGGGTGGCGCGGGTCCGCCTCGATCTTGGTGCGCAGGTTGCGAATGTGAACGTCGATGGTGCGCTCGTAGCCTTCGTAGGCGTCGCCTGCTACGCGGTCGAGGAGGTCGAGACGCGAGAAGACGCGGCCCGGCGCGCTCATCAGCGTAGCGAGAATCTCGAACTCCGAGGGGGTCAGATCGACCGCCCGGTCGGCGACCTTGACGGTGGCAGTCGAGCGGTCAAGGGTGACGTCCGCTGCGCGTAGCACCTCCGGCTCGGCGGCGGCGCGCTGTTGGCGGCGCATGACGGCGCGGACGCGGGCCAGCAACTCGCGGACGTTGAAGGGCTTGGTGACGTAATCGTCAGCCCCCAGCTCCAGGCCGAGAATCTTATCCTGATCCTCTACCTTCGCCGTCAGCATGATGATGGGAACCGCGCCCTCTCTACTGTAGGCGCGCACGAAGTCGTAGCCGTTCATTTCGGGCATCATCAGGTCGAGGATGATCAAGTCGGGCTTCTCGTAGCGGGCGACGTATAGTCCCTCGCGCCCGTTGGCAGCCTCCGCGACACGGTAGCCTTCCTGCTCCAGGTAGACGCGCAACATAGCGCGCAGCCTGGTTTCGTCGTCGATGATGAGAATGGTCTGGGGCATGGCATTGGCTTCCGATGGCCGCGCTCTGCGGTCGTCCGAGGTTGCGGTCACTGAGTTGAGAAGCATAGTCGCGCCTTCTTCTAGCATTATCTGACGAATAGCGGCAGATGACAAGCGGCCGGCGTTGGTGATGGACGATGAATTGGCAGCCCAACTAACCGCACTTGGTATGAGGGTTGGCAGGGCCACCTTGGCGATTCATGAGACCCCTGATGATGATGATGGCATCGACCGTGTGTCGGCGACACCATCAGGATACCAGGAAGCTGTTAGGACAATGTGAAGAGGAGATGGGGAGAGTGTGAAGCACGAGGACCCAGGACCAACGACCAAGGGCTTGATTCTAAGCGATGGAGATTCCTTGGTCGTTCGTCCTCAGTCCTTGGTCGTCTTTGGTCCTCGCGCTTCACTGCGCCGGGGCAATGGGGAAACTGGCCGCCGCCGAGCGGCCGAAACGCTCCGGAAAGTACATCTCGTAGGCGGTGGTGGGCAGGACCTTGAACTGGCCCGGCGCGGCGGCTCGCATCAGGTAGGTGTACTCGTAGACGCCGGGCGCTAGCTGCGTCGCGTACAGCGACACCCGATTGTCGCGCACCTCCGAGTGAGTCCAGAATGACCAATAGGGCTGGTCGAAGGTCTGGATGGGCGCGTTCTCGCCGCCACCCACCCCCGGCGCGCCCTCCGCCGGGGTCGGCGTCGGCTCGCCCCTACGGATGGCCGGACCCTGCGCCGCCTGGCTGGCGGTGCGCAGGCTGACGTCGACGGCCTCGAAGCCGGCTGGCAGCGGATCCTCGACGACAACGTAGTGCAGCGTCTCCGGGGCGACCAGCGTGATCCTGGCCAGCACGTAGTCACCGACCTTGACACCCTCGGCGGCCTTGCCAGTCGGCTTGAGCGTGCCGGGGTCAACGGCCAGGTATTGCCGCCCCACCAGGATGCCTTTGTCCAGGGCGGGGGCCTGCTCGGCGGGGACGTAGGTTGTCAGGTGGGCCGTGTAGTACAGGTTGCCCGTGCCCTCCTTGCTCAGGGTCAGGTTGTTGCCGACCGTCGCCTGCAAGGCTTGCAGCGGCTGGAACACCCGCTGCGACTCGGCCAGGTTGCTGGCGCTGACCTGTCCCGCCGTGACGTCCTTGCCGTTCAAGTTCACTGAGTAGCGGTAGACGCTACTCTTCTCGTCGCGGCCCTGCATGTATTCGTTAAGCGCCAGCAGCGACCAGGCGGTCTCTTGCGTCGTGCGCCAGCCGCCATTGACGTCGCGCGCGCTCATCAGCCAGCGCACGATGTTGGGCAGGGTGGGGTCCTGGGGGTTGGCGCGGGCCAGGGCCATGAGCGCCAGGGCCGTGGTTCGTACGTCGGTGTTCATGGTCGTTGGGTTGGCGACGCTCTCTTCCCAGTGGCTGCCGGTAGGCCCGATCTTGGCGTTGTCGGCCAGGGTGCGGGCGATGGCCTGGACCCGCTGCGCCTGCCCGGTGGCGTCGGCCTTGTGCAGCGCCAGCAGCAAGTAGGCCTGCCCGTACAGGCTCATCTGGTCACGGAGGTTGTACAGGGCCACACTCCTGGCGAGGTCGGGGCGGCCGCTCTCGGCCAGAGCATACAGGGCCACGGCTCGCTGGCTGAGCGCGCCGGGTGTAGTCGTGTCAGGCGGGGCGGCCAGCGCCTGGGTCAGGAAGTTCTGGGCGCGCTCGGCCACGTTAGTGTCGATGGCGAAGCCGTTGCGCTGGGCCAGGCTCAGACCATACAGGGCATAGGCGGTCAGGAAGGTATTGGATGTTTCGCCCTGCCACCAGCCCCAGCCGCCGTCGGGATTCTGTGCGGCATACAGACGCTGCATATCGCGGCCAACGCGCTGCCCCAGGGCCGGGCGGTCCAGCGGCAGCCCCATCGCGCTTGCCGCCTGTACCGAGGCGACGCCGGGCAGGAAGCGACTGACCATCGCCTCGGCCGAGGCCAGGTCATTACTTTCCAGATACTGCAGGCCGTCCGCCGTGACCGCCGCCAGCGACGGGTCGATCTGGATAGCCAGGCCACCCAGGGTCGGCGCGGCGTTAGCAGGCACGCGAATTTCCTCGGCGATGCGGTCCGTCACCACGCCCGCCGTGCCGGTGGTCTCCGGCGTGACGGCCTGGTAGACGGGTAGCTTGAGGGTCACCGTATCGACCAGCCCGCCACCCTCGGCGGCGAGGGTCACACTCGCCTCGGCCACGGGGCCGACCACGGTGTCCCACGCCACGGTTGCCTTGCCCCTGGCGGGGACGCGGGCTGTCTGCGAGTCTAGCTGGCCGTCGAGGCCCGTCGTCTGGGCAGTCACGCGGGCGTTCACCTCGCGGTCGGTGTTGTTCTGGACGACGGCCGAAAGCCGCAGCGCGTCGCCCTGGACCAGGAAGCGCGGCAGGGCCGGGCGGACGATGAGGTCTTGGGTCGTCAGAGTTTCGCTGCGTGCCTGGCCGACCAGCGTATCGGGCGTCGCGCCCCGCACGGTCATCACCCATGTCGTCAGGTTGTCTGGCAGCTTGACTTCGACAGTCGCCTTGCCCTGGGCGTCGGTGGTCACGTCGGCCTTCCAGAAGGCCGTGTCCTTGAAATCCTGGCGCACCGGCCCCACCGGCGCCATCTCGCCGCCGCCACCGCCGAAGCCGCCGCCGTCGATGATCTGGGCGGTCGTGCGGTTGATGTCGCGGGTCAGGCTGGCCGCCGTGTGCACGCCCAGCGGCTGAAGGCTGTAGAACACGTCGGCCGGGTCGCGAGTCTGGTCTGGGGCCAGGCTGAAGATGGCCTTGTCCACCAGGGCCAGCGACAGGTCGGCCTGGGCGGGTCGCCCCTGGTCGTCGCGGGCGGTGATGATGTAGGCCACCGTGTCGCCGGGGCGATAAGGGCCAGGCCTATCTGGCGTCAGAGTCACGTCCAGCAGCTTGCTGTCGCGGGCCACATCCAGGTTGGTGTAGCCCAGGCGGAACTGGGGCAACGTCGTGTCGTCGCCACCCTTGACCGCGGCCAGGGATACATACAGGTTTGGCACGGCATCGGCCCCAATGGGCACTTCGATGACCTCGCTCGTAGTTGGCAAGGCCAGCCGCCTGACCTGGCGGATGCCGCCGCGCTCGATGGTCAGCAGGGCTTCGGCGGGGGCGAAGGGAACCTGGGCCAGCAGGCGAGCCGTCTCGCCAGGGGCATAGCTCTTCTTGTCGGGCGTCAGATTGAAGCGGTCCGCGCTGCCCAGCCGCCAACTCACCGCATCAGTCCCGGTGACCCACTGGTAGGCCGCGCTGCGCACGGCGCGGCCCTGGGCGTCCCTGCCCTCGGCGACCAGCCGGTATGTCCCTGCCTGGGTCGGCGTGTAGCTCACGCTGGCGCGGCCCTGGGCGTCGGTGGTTGTGGTCAGGGTCGTCATGGGTGTGTCATGGGGCACAGCAGCCCACGCCAGGCGGCCGTCGCGCTGCCGCTGCTGGACGTTTTGCCACTCGCGGCGGTTGACGGCGACCGTCACCGCCTGATTGGCGAGGGGCTTGCCCGCCAGGTCCAGGGCGAGCAACTCGACCGTCTGCGGCTTGCCCGCCGCGGCGAGGTAGCTCGCCGGGCGGATGCCAATGTGGAGGCCGCCGGGGTAGACGGGCAGGCTGCGCCGCCCGGCCACCGCCTGGCCGTTGGCGTCGGTAACTTCGACTTCCAGGCTGTACGTCTGGCCGAAGGTGTCCTTATCGAGGCTCGCCGGAATCGGGATACTGAACCGGCCCTGGGCGTCGGTCGTGCCCGTACCTTGCTTGACCACGCCCCGGTCGCGCTGCACAGGCAGGCTGGCGAGGGGGTCCAGGTCGTTGAACTCCCAGTAACCCGGCACGTCGTCGGGTGGCGTATAGAGGTGGTCGGCTACCATCAATCGCCATTGCACCTTCGCATCGGCGACAGGGCCACCAAAGAAATAGGCGGTGTCGGCGGTGACATGGATTGTGTCACCCGCGATGGCCTGGTCTGTGTCGGTCTTGACGGTCACCTCAAACTCAGGCTTGCGGTACTCGAGCACCTGGAACTGATGATTGGCGAGAGGCCGGGCATGGACTGAGTCGGGAGCGGGCAGCGGGCCAAACATGGCCGTGGCCTCATAGGTTCCGAGCGCGGCGGTCGGGGGCAATGGCACGTCGGCGGTGAACGTCCCGGCCGCCGAGACGGGCAGGTCTTGTTGGTAGATGATGCGGCCCTCGCCGTCGCGCACGCGCAGAGGCACGCTCTCGCCGCTCGGCACCGTGTACGCGCCGTCGCGTCCCTGACGGACGATACCCTTGAGGTGGATGGTATCGCTGGGGCGGTACAAGGGGCGGTCGGTGTAGACCTGGCCGGTGTACTCCGGCAGCGCGGCCGCGCCCTCCAGACGAAAGTCGTAGGGGTTGATGCCCTCGCTCCACTCACCGCCCACCAGGCCGACGACCTGGCCGCCCTGCTCCGCCACGGCAATCAGCGGGGCGTAAGCGTCTGCCAGGGGTGCGAAGTGGAAGCGGGCCACGCCCTCGCCGTCGGTCGTGGCGCGGCCGAGAACTTGCTTGCCAGTATCGTAGAGCGTCATGTCCAGGCCTGTCACAGGCAGGCCGGTCTTGAGGTCGGTGGCCCATACCAGCGCCTCGCGGTCGGTGCGCTTGAGGAGCAGGTTGAAGGGCGAGACGACCAGGACGTGGCGGTTGGGGAATGCGCCCCGCTCGCTGAGCTGGGGGGAGGCGGTGGTCAGTAGATAGCCGCCGATTGGCAGCGCGGCCTTGTTGGTGGTCAGGGTGGCGGTCATGATGCCCGGCGCGTTGAGGCCGGGCGACAGACGTTCACTCCACTGACGGACCAGATTGGCCTGGGCAGGCTGGTATTTCTCGATACCCTGGTAGAAATCGCGCCCCAGCATGCCGCGCAGGTCGGCGTCGGGCAGGCGGTACAGGCGGAAGTCGGCCTGGGGCACGTTGATGCTGGCGATGCTCAGCGTTGGCGCGCGGTTGGCGTCATACATGGCAATCTGGCCGTCGATGCCCAGCGCCAGGCGCGGCTCGGCCGGGCCGTTGGTGAAGCGCACGGTCACGTCCTGGCCTAGCGCCTCGCCGTCGCGGGTTTTCGAGTCGCCCTTGATGACGACCGTGTAGGCCGTCGAGGGCAGGAAGTCGCCGGATACCTGGGCCTTGAGGCCGGTCTCGTCGGGCCAGTACAGATTCTGTGCGCCCACCGACGGCGTCACCTCGACGCGCAGGCTGTCGCGGTCCATCGGACTGGCGAAGGTCAGATCCACGCCGTAGACCCGCCGTGGGGCGGTCGAGCCGCTGGCGGGGCTGCTGGCCGCCAGACCTGGCGCGGGGGCGGTTTGGAAGCTCCACGCGGCGTCGCCGCGCAATGTCTCGCGGCCTGCGCTGTCCTGTGCCCCCGCCTTGACGGCCGCCGTGTAGCGGGTGGCGCGGGCCAGGGGCTGGCTGGGCGTGAACACCATCTCGTTGCCTGCCCACCGAAACACGCCTGGCGCCGCTGCGCCGCTCTCCGCCCGCAGGCTGAAGGCGGCCTGGGCGTCGGCCTGGTTCATGGCCTGGTTGAAGGTGACGCTGATAGGCTGCGTCGCGCCGACCATCGTCGCGCCATCGATCGGCCGGCGGCGCAGGATGTCGGGGTAGACCGTCGTGAAGCTAAAAGACTGGGGCGCGTCTAGCCTCGCGCCGACCAGGTCATTGACTGGGTTGATGGTCACAGTGTACCGGGTAGACGGCTGAAGGTGGTCAGGGCGAAAGACGTAGATGGACGTGTTGAGCCACTCACCCCTACCGGTGATGGCCGGGGAGAGGGTAATGGGCGAGGCTAGCGCCGCCGCGTCCGCCACCCCTGTCAGCGGAACGATGGGGTGGTTGAACTGGACGACGATGCGCGGGCAATCGGAACCGCGCGCCTTGAGCGGGTCGAGACACGTCGCGCCACCGACGGGCACAGCCTCGGCTTTGTCAGCAGGCAGCGTCGTCAGCAGCTTGAGCGGCTCAGTGGCGCGGGCGAAGCTCGCCAGGCCCAGGCCCGCGACGCGGCCGGGCGTCGGCGTCGGGCGGGCGCGGAGGGCGCTCGTGTCCTGACTCGTCGGTGCGGCAGCATCGGCCGTCGCGGCAGGCCTGGCGGCGGTGGCCTGCGACTGGGGCGCGAGAGTCGCGGCGGGGGGAGCCGGTGGCGCGGGGTCAGGAGTCTGGGCGCGGCAGGCGGCGAGAGTGACAAGGGCGAGCGCCGCAACGAAGGCGAAACTCTGGCAGCGGGCGAAGCTGCGGCGAATGGACATGCTAGCCTCCCTCGTGATCTGTAAACAGTATACCACTAACTACGACGCCGTGCGCAGGTCGGTTGTTCCCGGACCGGCCTGTTCCGGAGCGCGCGACCGGCCATCTTTTCGGCGGGGGGCTGTGTCGGCAAGGGGGTAGCGTGTCGGTTTCGCGGGGCCATGTCGTAGGCGGCGCGTGGCCCAAACGCGCTGATTTGTGATTAAATGGAAGAGACGTGCCCGCGCAGCTTGGGGACACGTCCCGTTGATGTGCAACTTTGCCGATGTTCCTGCGTATACCATACCAGGAGGGGTGAATGTAACACGAGCGACTCTGGGTGCAGCAGGCGCAAGCCGGCGACCAGACCGCCTTCGCGCAGCTCGTGGCCGCCTATCAGGGGCCGGTGTATAACCTCGCCTATCGGATGCTCGGTAATCCGGTGGATGCTGAGGATGCCGCGCAGGAAACATTCCTGCGCGCCTATGACCGCCTGGCGACCTACGAGCCAGATCGAAAGTTTTCGTCGTGGATACTTTCGATTGCCTCGCATTACTGCATCGACCAGCTCCGCCGCCGCCGCGTGCCGCTCGACTCGCTGGACGACATGCTGCCGGGGCGGGAACTGCCCAGCGGGGCGGATGCGCCGGAGGAAGTGGCGCTGGCCGGTGAGCAGGAGCGGGCTTTGCAGCGGGCATTGGCCCTGTTGCCGCCCGCGTATCGCCTGCCTGTGATTCTGCGTTATTGGAACGAACTGTCTTACGAGGAAATTGCGGAGGCGACACAGACTACGGTCAGCGCCATCAAGTCACGCCTGCATCGGGCGCGCCTGATGCTGGCCGAGCATATGCAGGCCGGCGAACGAGCCGAGGCATACGCCCGCCCGCCCCTGGCATCAACCTCACCATCCCTGCCACCGAAAGGACCCATGACCCATGCGCTGCGAGCAAGCTAGCGAGATGATGTCGCTGCATCTCGACCACTATGTGGATGACGCGGCGGACTTGGACCGTCACCTGGCGACGTGCGTGGCGTGCAGCGGAGAGTGGGCGTCCTTGCAAGCCATCACCCGCCTCTTTGAGAACCCGCCAATGGCTCAGCCGCCGCCCGATTTCACGCGGCAAGTGATGGCGCGGGTGGCCGACCGCCACACGTCCCAGATCAATCCCTGGCGCAATCTGAGTGGTTGGTTGGTGCTGGTGATGGGCACGCTGGCCCTGGGTCTGGTGGGTCTGAGTCCCGTGGCTCTTGACGGCTGGCGCTCGTGGCAGTCCCTCCTGGCTGCGGGCGGCGCCTCGGCGCTGGTTGGCGCAGCGCTTGCTCTCCAGGAAGTGCTGGTCACTTTCCCCATGACGGCCCTGGGCATGCTACGCCTGGTCCCGCCGCCGCTGCTCATTGGCTACCTGCTGAGCACGCTGCTGCTCGCCACCGTGTGGGTAGTGTTGGTCGGTCACTTTAATTTGCAACGCAGGGCCGCTGCGGCCTGAGGCGAAGGACGAAGCAAGGGGGATGAAGCGGTTCACCCTTCGCTCTTCGTCCTTCACTGCTATCCTACCCTTATTCACATCTATCACATTGCAGTGAAAAGAGGCATCTGATGCGACGCATAGCTATCCTGGTCGTCGCCGTTGTGGCTCTGCTCCTGGCGAGCGCGCCGGTCGCGTCCGCCCAGGGCGGTGTCGTCACCGGCGAGCAGGTCATCGACAGCGGGCAGACCTACAATGGGACTGCGGTGGTGCCCGGCGGCAAGCTGACGGTCCGGCAGGGTGGCCTGGTGCGCGGCGATATTGTTATTATTGGCGGCGAGTTGGACGTCGCGGGCACCGTGCAGGGCGACATCGCTTCCCTGGGCGGCACGGTGCGCCTGCGGGATACGGCCGTCATCCAGGGTGATGTCATCACGGTGGGTGGGACACTAGAGCGGGCGGGCGGCGCGCGCGTGACTGGCAGTGTAGTGACGCCGGGGGGTGTCAATCGCGGGCCTCAGGTGATTCCACCGCTACCGGGGTCGCCGGCGGGTCCCCCCATCCCAGGTTCGCCGGTGACACCTTTCCAGGCAGCGCCGCGCAATCCGGTGATGGATGCTCTGGGCTGGTTGGGGCGCACCCTGTTGCTAACTCTTGGCGCAGCGTTGCTGGGCGTTCTGGCCATGCTGCTCTTGCCGCGCCAGATGGACAATATTGCGACGACCGCTGAGCAGCACACAGCGGCGAGCCTGGGGATGGGCGCGTTGACCTGGATTGTGTGGGTATTGGCGACGGTCCTCATCGCGATTATGACCGTGTTGCTGCTGATCGTGTGCATCGGCCTGTTGGGTATCCCCGTCCTGGTAGCCCTGAGCATCCTGCTTCCCATCGCCGTTCTGTTTGGCTGGCTGGCGATGGGACTGCTGGTTGGGCAGAAGTTGTTCAACCTGTTTGGCGCGCAGAGTATCTCGCCTCTGCTGGCCGTGGCCGTGGGCACAGTCCTGCTTACCTTTCTGTGGAATCTGCTGAGCCTGATCCCGTGCGGTGGGCCGGTTCTGGCGTGGTTGATCACGCTGCCCGGCCTGGGCGCTGTGGTGCTGACCTGGTTCGGCTCGCGCCCGTATCGCGCCGGCGACCCGTATCTGCCGAGCTGGCGGCGCGGCGGTCCCGCGCCATCCACCGGCCCTATGCCGAGCGCGCCTTATGGCGGCTACGGCGCCCCCCTGCCTCCGCCCGCCGCCCAGGCTGTGCCGGCCGCAGCGGCGAGTGACGTGGGGCCGGCCGCCGTGGTGGCGGGGACCGCCACGCTCGCGACAGCGGCGGCGCGACCGGAGCGCATCCCATCCCTCGACGATCTTACCCGCTCTGTCGCGACACCTGGCGACACCGACCCGGCCGCCGCGGCGCTGGCCGCGCAGGGCTTCGTACTGCCCGAAGTGTCGCCGGAAGACGCAGCGACATGGGAAGGGCCAGCGGGTGCGACCGTTGAGTCGGTGACAGCGCCGCCTCTGCCGCCGGTAGAGGCAACTCCCTCCGCCAGCCAGCCCATGTCGTCCGCTGCCGAGGTGGCGGCCAAGGCCACCCTGGCGGCCGGCGCGGCGAAGGTCAGCCAGCGCGAAGAGTCGCCGGTGGCGGTTCCGTGGGAGGAGGCCGCGCGCGAAGCTGGCGAACCGGAATGGCTGCCGCCCGCGACGGCGTCTGAGGCGAGTGCGGCGGCCCCACAGGAGGCCGGTGTAGTCGTTCCCTGGGAGGCGGCGGCCGGGCCAGCGGGCGAGCCGGAGTGGCCTGCCCCGCCAGTCGGGGCGGCCTCGCTGGCGGCGGCTGCCGAGCCAGCCACGCAGCAGCGCGTCGTCGTCCCCTGGGCGGAGGCGGCAGGGCCAGCCGCCGAACCTGAGTGGCCGACAGGCCTGGCCGAGGCGGACAAGCAGCCCACGGACGCAGCATGGCAGACAGTGGCGGGCAAGCCCTCCGAGCCGGACTGGCCCCTCAACCTACCAGGCAAGGGCGATGTCGCGCCGCCACCTCCAGCTGCCCCCGTTGGTGGGGACGACCTGAGGCGCGTGTTGCACATCAGTCCATCACGAGCGCAGTTCCTCAACAGCCTGGGCATCACGAGCTTCGCGCTGCTGGCGTCGCTACCGCCAGAGGCGATTGAGCGCCTCTTTACGGGCATCGACCCCGAGACCAATGCCCCTGTGGCTGGCATTTCGCTGACGCAGGCGCGCGCTATCCAGGCCAGCGCCAGGGCCCTCGCTGAGGCCCAGGCGCGACGCTAGGCGGCAGTCAGGGACATAGGCGGGGCGGTGGTGGGCACAAGGCCCATCACCGCCCCGCTGCGTCGTCCTGAGCAACGCGAAGGGCCTCGGCTTCGAGCGCAGGGGCGGTCATCTTGGCCATTGCTGCCTGAGGCTCTTCGCTGCCGCTCAGAGCGACAGGTAAGGGGGGCTTCAGAGCGACAGGTAAGGGGGACTTCAGAGCGACAGGTAAGGGGGGCTTCAGAGCGACAGGTGAGGGCGTCTCCAGTGCGACCTGTCGCACTGGGGCTGTTTCACGTGGGGTCTGGTTCATTTGTGGTGAAACGCAGCGTCAATTCGCCGTCTGGCGCGTCGATGATCGCGACGCCGCCGTCACGCAGCGCGCCGAATAGAATCTCGTGCGCCAGAGGTTCCTTGACCTTCGCCTGAATCAAGCGCGCCATGGGCCGCGCCCCCATCTGGCCGTCGTAGCCGTGCTGGGCGAGCCAGGCGCGCGCCGCCGGCGTGAGACGCAGCCTCACGCCGCGCTCGGTCAGCTGGGTCTGGGCCTCGGCGATGAACTTGTCCACCACGCGCTCGATGGCGGCCCGACTGAGTGGCTCAAAGGCGATCCAGGCGTCCAGGCGGTTGCGAAACTCCGGGCTGAAGGTGCGCTCGACGGCCGCGCGATCCGCCCCACCGGCCGCGCGGCTCGCCCCACCGGCCGCGCGGCTCGCCTCATCGCCCTGGCGGAAACCGGGTGTGCGCGCCGCGAGGTCACGCGCGCCCGCGTTGGTGGTCATAACGAGAATGGTATTGCGAAAGTCGGTCTTGCGGCCGGTGTGGTCGGTTAGCGTCCCATAGTCCATAACTTGCAACAGCAGGTTAAAGATGTCGGGGTGGGCCTTCTCAATCTCGTCTAGCACCACGACAGCGTGGGGCGTTCTCTGCACGGCGTCGGTAAGCAGGCCGCCCTGGTCGAAGCCAACGTAGCCCGGCGGCGCGCCGATCAGCCGCGAGACGGTATGCTGCTCCATGTACTCGCTCATGTCGAAGCGGATGAACTCGATGCCCAGGCCGCGCGCGATCTGTCGCGCCAACTCGGTCTTGCCCACGCCAGTCGGGCCGGAGAAAAGGAACGAGCCGATGGGGTGATCCGGATGGCCCAGCCCTGCCCGCGACAGCTTAATGGCGTTGACGACCTGGCTGATAGCGTGATCCTGGCCGTAGATAGCGGCTTCAAGGTCGGCCTCTAGATTCTGCAATCGCTGGCGGTCAGAGACGCTGACGGTCTTGGCGGGAATCTTCGCCATGCGGGCGATGACCATCTCGATGTCCACCACGTCGATGGCCGTGGCGCGGTCCTCGGCAGGTTGCAGGCGTAGCGCCGCGCCTGCCTCGTCGATGACATCAATAGCCTTGTCGGGCAGGAAGCGATCATGCAGGTGCTTATCGGCCAGTTCGGCGGCGGCGCGCAGGGCCGCATCGGTGTAGTGGACGCCGTGATAGGCCTCGTAGTGGGGCCGTAGCCCTTGCAAGATGCCGACCGTGTCCTCGACGCTCGGCTCGCCCACGTCGATGCGCTGGAAGCGGCGCGCCAGGGCGCGATCGGCCTCGAAGGCGTTCTTGAACTCGGTGTAGGTGGTGGAGCCGATGCAGCGCACCTCGCCGGACGCCAGCACCGGCTTGAGGATGTTGGAGGCGTCCATCGTGCCGCCGTGGACCGACCCCGCACCCACAACAGTGTGAATCTCGTCGATGAATAGAATGGCGTCGGGACGATTCTGCAAGGCGGTGATGACAGCCTTCAGCCGCTCCTCGAACTGGCCGCGATACTTGGTCCCTGCCAGCACCGCGCCCATGTCGAGGGCGTAGATCTGAGCGGGCTTGAGGAGATCGGGCACGTCGCCCTGGTGAATCTTGAGGGCCAGGCCTTCGACGATGGCCGTCTTACCCACGCCAGGGTCGCCGACCAGCACAGGGTTGTTCTTGCGGCGACGGCTCAGGACGTGGATGGTGCGCTCGAGCTCGGCCTCGCGCCCGATGAGGGGGTCGATTCTTCCCTCAGCGGCGCGGGCAACCAGATTGGTGGCGAAGGCGGTGAGGGGGTCGGTGGCGCGCGGGTGGTCGTCGTCGCTGTCGTCCATGTCGGGTGACGACGGCGTGTCGAAAGTGGGCGTGTTCCCCCGCTCCATACCGTGGGAGATATAACTCACAATATCGAGGCGGTTGATGCCCTGTTGTGCCAGCAGGTAGCGGGCGTAAGAATGCTCCTCGAGCATCAGGGCGGCGAGAATATCACCGCTATCGACCTCCGACTGGGCCGCCGACTGGGCGTGCACGAGGGTGCGCTGCAGAACGCGCTGCAAGGCGATCGTCGGCTCAGGGGCCTCGGTCTCCTCCTCAGGCAGACTCTCCATCTGCTCCGCGAAGTAATCTTCCAGTGCGCTACTGAGGGCCTCGATGTCGCCACCGCAGCGCCGCAGCACGCTGCGCCCCGTGGCATCGCGGAGGATGGCGTAGAGCAGGTGCTCCAGGGTGACGTACTCGTGGTGGCGGCGCTCGGCTTCGGTCACGGCCCGGTTGAGGGTCAGCTTCAAGGCATCGGTGAACATGCTACTCCGGCTCGACAGTACATAGCAGCGGGTATTCATTGGCGCGGGCCAGACTCACGGCCTTGTGAGCCTTCGCCTCGGCAATCTCGAACGGGTACACGCCCGCCACGCCCACACCGTCGTGGTGAACCTGGAGCATGATGCGGAAGGCATCGCCCTCGGAGCAGCGGAAAATGGAGCGCAGCACGTAGACAACGAAGTCCATCGTGGTGTAGTCGTCGTTGTGTAGGATGACCTTGAACAGGGGCGGCGGCCGAACCTCGCTCTCGTCCTCGATGAGAACGCCCGCGTCCTCGTCCGCCTCAGCTCGTCGGGCCATCGGCGCGCCGGTCCAACGTTCGGTAGGGGCAGGCCCCGGCGCCTGGCCTGGCCCCCATGCATTTCTCTTCTGTCCGCGCTCGCCCGCGCTCGTCCGCGTCCTGTTCGCCTGGCACGCGCGCCGGGCAGGGGCGATGCTAAAGCCAGAGAGGCTACAAGGTGTGAGATGGTGAACACGCGGGGCCAGAGGGCAGCCACGGGGAGCCAGAGGGCAGCCACGGGGAGCCAGAGGGCAGC
>CAZJJF010000031.1:0-17056 GCA_964546245.1 uncultured Anaerolineales bacterium | reverse complement strand
GGGGCTCCCTCCCCCAGGCGGCCATCCTGGCCGTTGGGTCGGCGCTACCAGAAGCGGTCGTGCGCGACGGCCAGATTGTGCCGCGCAGCATCATGCGCGTCACCCTGTCATCTGACCACCGCGTCATCGACGGCGCAATGGCTGCCCGTTTCTTGCAGACTGTCAAGGCGCAGCTGGAGAGTCCGCAGCGGCTCGTGCTGTGAGGTGTCGCTTCGTGAAACGTGGAACGTGAGGAGACGCATAGGACTTCACGTTTCACGTTTCGCGCGTCACGGACCCTGGCCCGGTCGGACTATCCCGCGCAATCCAATCCCGAGAAGGAGGAGCTTCGTGGCCGAGCAAATCTACGACGTCATTATCATTGGCAGCGGCCCCGGCGGTTATATCGCCGCCATCCGCGCGGGGCAATTGGGCCTGAAGGTCGCCTGCGTGGAGAAGGGGGACATAGGCGGCGTCTGCACCAACTGGGGCTGCATCCCCACTAAGGCCCTGCTGCGCAACGCTGAAATCGTCGAGTTGGTGCGTGGCGCCGACCAGTTCGGCGTCCAGGTCGGCGACGTGAAGCTGGACTGGCAGGCGGGCGCGAAGCGCGCCGAGCGTGTCGTCCGCCAGTCGCGCCAGGGTATTCAGTTCCTGTTCAAGAAATACAAAGTGGACTTTGTCCAGGGCACGGCCAGCATCACCAACCCCACCACTGTCCACGTCGAGGGCGGCGAGGGCGCGCGTGACCTGACCACCAGGGCCATCATCATTGCCACGGGCGCGCGGCCCTTCGTGCTGCCCGGCGTGACGGTCGACGAGAAGCGCATCATTACCAGCAAGGCGGCCGTGGCCCTGCCCGAGGTTCCCAAGGCCATGCTCATCATGGGCGCAGGCGCCATCGGTAGCGAATTCGCCACCGTCTACAGCGCGTATGGGACCAAGTGCACCATCGTCGAGATGCTAGGCCAGGTACTACCGCTCGAGGACGTCGAGGCTGGAGCCGCGCTACAGAAAGCCCTCGTCAAGCGCGGTGTCGAAATCCACCTCAACACCCGCGTGGAGAAGATCGAGGCCACCGAGAGCGGCGTCAAGATGACTGTCAGCAAGGACGGCCAGACCATCGTCCTGGAGGGCGACGTGGCGCTACTCGGCGCGGGCAACGTCGGTAACGTCGAAGGCCTGGGCCTGGAAGCGCTGGGCGTCGAGGTTGGGCGCGGCGGTGTCATCCAGGTCAACGACTACCTCCAGACCAACGTGCCCGGCATCTACGCCATCGGCGACATCGTCAAGGGACCGCGTCTGGCCCACAAGGCCATGCACGAGGGGGTCATTGCCGTCGAGCATATTGCCGGGCGGAACCCCCACCCCATGCGCTGGGACAACATTCCTAGCTGCACCTATGCCCACCCAGAGGTTGCCAGTATCGGCCTGACCGAGGCTAAGGCGCGCGAGGCGGGCTACGATGTCAAGGTCAGCAAGTTCCCCTTCTCCGCCAGCGGGCGCGCCCGTGCCCTGGGCGAGACCGAAGGTTTCGTCAAGATCGTCTCCGACGCCAAGTACGGCGAGATTCTCGGCGCGCATATGGTCGGCCCCGAGGTGACGGAGATGATTCACGAGATCGTGCTTGCCCGCGCCAACGAGTTGACAGTCGAGGAGATACAGTCCGTCATCTTCGCCCACCCGACGCTGTCCGAAATCGTCCACGAGGCCACCCTGGGCGTCACCGGCCTGCCACTACACATGTAGCCGCGCCGCAGCCCCTGATTCCCGTCTTGCCAGCCCGCCAACCCCCGATGTTGGCGGGCTTCTTCCTTTGGCATCAACCCGCTCGAAGCAGGCCTCGCTCCCATCGCCGGATGCCTTGCCAATGGACACGGCGCGGGTCCTGTTGTACAATCAGCCCGTCCTCGTTTATTTCACTACACCAGCGTAGGAGGCAAGATGGCGGGCAACGTGCCTGCGGGCTTGAAATACACCAAAGAGCATGAGTGGGCGAAGATCGAGGGTGACGTTGTGCGCATCGGCATTACCGAGTACGCCCAGGAGCAGCTGGGCGACGTTGTCTACGTCGAGCTGCCCCAGGCGGGCGGCACAGTCACCTACATGAAGCACTTCGGCGTGGTCGAGTCCGTCAAGGCAGCGTCTGACCTCTTTTCGCCCCTGACGGGCGCGGTGGTTGAGGCGAACTCAGCCCTCGAAGCCCAGCCGGAACTGGTCAACTCCGACCCCTACGGCCAGGGTTGGATGGTGGTCGTCAGGCCCGACGATCTCAAGTCAGTTGACGAGCTGCTCGACGCCGCCGCTTACCAGAGCTACCTCGACAGCCTGGGCTAAGGCCAGCGCGCACTCTACAACGACTGAGGCCGGTACGCTATGGGCAGCGGCTTCAGTCGTTTGTGTGTCATTGTCTGGGGATAAGGCTGACCCGGCGTGTGTCACGCTGCGTCATTCGAGTTGACAGCTCTTTCGTTACAGTCTTATAATCAGGAAAATGGCGTCACTCCTGCTGCGTCGATGCAGCTGAATCGCCAGCCCCATCCAGAGAGGAACATTATGGTAGGCGCACTCTCCTTCTACCGGACTACCATCGGCAAGAAAGTCATCATGGCCATCACCGGTGGTATCTGGGTGCTGTATGTCATCATGCACATGTTCGGCAACTTGAAGTTCTTCCAGGGACCGGAGGCGATTAACGGCTGGGCCCACTTCCTGCGCACCTTCGGCGAGCAAGTCGTGGGCTACGAAGGCGTGCTGTGGATAGTGCGCATCGTGCTCCTCGTGTCGCTGTTCTTGCACATCGGGATGGCCTGGCAGTTGAGCCGCCTCGGTTGGGCCAGCCGCCCTGTCAAGTACAGCCGTCGCCGCTGGCTGGCGGCCGACTTCAGCGGCCGCAGCATGCGCTGGGGTGGCCTGTTCATTGCCATCTTCCTGGTCGTTCATATCATGCAGCTCACCACCGGCACGCTCACCCCCGGCTTCCAGGAGGGCGAGGTGTACCGCAATCTGTGGCTAACCTTCAGCAACAATGCGATCGCCGCCTTCTACATCATCATGATGATCGTGCTGGCTCTACACCTGAACCACGGCATCTGGAGCCTGTTCCACTCTCTTGGCTGGAATGCCTATCCCGCCAAGAGCCTCAAGCACCGCCTGTGCCAGTTGGTCGCCATTGCCGTCCCTATCGGTTTCGCCCTCGTCCCCATCAGTATCGTCGTGATGGGTTACATGAACGTCTAGGGACGGAAAGGATTCAAGGATGACAACCGTTATTGAAACCCCACCCCCGGCGGTGACTTCAACACAGCCGCTTTGGTACGTCTCCGACCAGAAGCTCGACGCCCATGTACCCGGCGGCGCGCTGGAACGAAAGTGGGATACCTGCAAGGCCGACATGAAGCTCGTCGCGCCGCACAACCGCCGCAAGCACACTATCATCGTCGTGGGGACCGGGCTGGCCGGCGGGGCGGCAGCGGCCGTCCTCGGCGAGCAGGGCTACCACGTCCTCAACTTCTGCTACCAGGACAGCCCACGCCGCGCCCACAGTATTGCCGCCCAGGGCGGCATCAACGCCGCCAAGAACTACCGTAACGATGGCGACAGCGTCTGGCGGCTGTTCATGGATACCGTTAAGGGCGGCGACTATCGCTCTCGCGAGGCCAACGTCTACCGCCTGGCCCAGCTCAGCATCGACATCATCGACCAATGCGTCGCATCTGGCGTACCCTTTGCCCGCGAATACAGCGGCTACCTGGACACCCGCTCCTTTGGCGGCGCGCAGGTGGCGCGCACCTTCTACGCGCGCGGCCAGACGGGGCAGCAATTGTTGCTGGGAGTGTATAGCTCGCTAGTGCGCCAGATGGACAGGGGCACTGTCGAGTCCTTCCCCCGCCACGAGATGCTCGACCTCATCCTGGTCGATGGTGTGGCGCGCGGTGTCCTGGCTCGCGACCTGGTCACGGGTGAAATCAAGTCATACGCTGCCGACGCCGTGGTGTTGTGCACCGGCGGCTACGGCAATGTTTTCTTCCTCTCGACTTACGCCCGTGGCGCGAACGCCACCGCCATCTGGCGCGCCCACAAGCGCGGCGCGCTGTTCGCCAATCCGTGCTTTACCCAGATCCACCCCACCTGTATCCCGGTCAAGGGCGATTACCAGTCGAAGCTGACCCTCATCAGCGAGTCAGTCCGCAACGATGGCCGGGTATGGGTTCCCAAGAAAGTGGGCGATAACCGACCGCCCAACGAGATCCCCGAAGAGGACCGCGACTACTATCTGGAGCGCATGTATCCCAGCTATGGCAACCTGGCCCCTCGCGACATCTCCTCCCGCGCCGCCAAGCGCGTGTGTGACGAGGGGCGCGGCGTGGGGCCGGGTGGCTACGGCGTCTACCTCGATCTGCGCGACGCCATCAATCGCCTCGGCAAGCACGTCATCGAAGAGCGCTACGGCAACCTGATGGAGATGTACGAGCAGATCACCGACGAGAACCCCTACGAGGTTCCGCTGCGCATCTACCCCGCCACCCACTACACCATGGGCGGCCTGTGGGTCGATTACAAGCTGATGAGCAATGTCCCCGGCCTGTTTGTCGGCGGTGAGGCAAACTACTCCGACCACGGTGCGAATCGCCTCGGCGCGAGCGCGCTGCTCCAGGGCCTGGCTGATGGCTATTGGGTGCTGCCCGCTACCTTGCCCGACTATATTGCCACCGCCAAACCGGAGCCTATCACCACCCAGGACCTGCCCTTTGCCGAGGCCGAGAACGAGATTCACGCCAAGATTCGACGCCTGCTGTCTATCAACGGCTCCAAGTCCGTGGCGACTTTCCATCGCGAACTGGGTCAGATCATGTGGAACTACGTCGGCATGGCGCGCAGCGAAGAGAGCCTCGTCGCGGCCTTAGGCAAGATTCGCTCGCTTCGCGAGGAGTACTGGCGCGATGTGCGCGTGACCGGCGGCCCCGAGGAACTGAATCAGCAGCTAGAGCATGCGCTGCGGGTGGCCGACTTCCTGGAACTGGCCGAGCTGATGGCCCTCGATGCCCTGGCCCGCGATGAGTCATGCGGCGCCCACTTCCGTGTCGAGCATCAGACAGCCGAGGGCGAGGCGGAGCGCGACGACGAGCACTTCGCCTACGTGGCCGCGTGGGGCTACAACGGATCCGAGCCGCCCATCCTGGTCAAGGAACCGTTGGTGTACGAGAACGTGAAGCTCGCCGTGCGTAGCTACAAGTAGGTGGAGAGACCATGAATCTCACGTTGAATGTGTGGCGGCAGCCCAACACCCATACCCCCGGCCGCTTTGTGACGTATCCGGCAAACGACATCAACCCTGATATGTCGTTCCTGGAGATGCTCGATATTGTCAATGAGGGGCTTGTCGAGCGCGGTGAGGACCCCATCGCCTTCGACTCGGATTGTCGCGAGGGCATCTGCGGCATTTGCGGTATCGTCATCAACGGTATCCCCCACGGCGGCAAGGGATCGACGACGTGTCAGCTATACATGCGCCATTTCCGCGAGGGGGAGACGGTGACTCTCGAGCCGTTCCGTGCCCGCCCCTTCCCGGTGCTCAAGGACCTGATTGTCGACCGTACCGCCCTGGACCAAATCATGTCGGCGGGTGGTTTCATCAGCGCCAGCGTCGGCAGTGCACCCGATGGCAATGACATGCTGGTTGCCAAGAAGAACGCCGACATGGCGATGAACTACTCGGTGTGCATTGGCTGTGGCGCGTGCGCGGCGGCCTGCCCCAACGGCTCCGCCATGCTCTTCACCGGCGCCAAGGTCGCCCATCTGGCGGAATTGCCCCAGGGCCAGCCAGAGCGCTTCCAACGTGTCGTGACAATGATCGCAGAACACGACCAGTTGGGTTTTGGCAGCTGCACCAATCATGGCGAATGCGCCGCCGTGTGTCCGGCTCATATTCCCATGAGCGCCATCGCCCGCATCAACCGCGAGCTGACCCAGGCCGCTCTACACGGCTACAGCCGGACGACGGCGTAGGTCGCGACAGGCGCGACCGCTATCGACACCAGCATCCCCCGCCTCGGCCCCGCCAGGCGGGGGATGCTGCTAAGAGGCCGACAACTATGACCGCAACAACCAGCCCCCCAACCATGGAGGCCTCGCGCCAGGCCTTTAAGCTGTTCAATCGCCTCATGCTGCTACTGTGGCGACTTGGCCTGGGTCCGATGGTCAACGCCGTACCCGAAACCGGCGGCCAGATCATGGTTCTTAGCCATACCGGCCGCCGCTCCGGCTTGCCGCGCCGCACGCCGGTCAACTACGCCATCGTTGACAACGACATCTACTGCGCGGCGGGCTTTGGCAGCGTCTCCGACTGGTATCG
This sequence comes from uncultured Anaerolineales bacterium, assembly GCA_964546245.1. Classification (GTDB taxonomy): domain Bacteria; phylum Chloroflexota; class Anaerolineae; order Epilineales; family JAHCIE01; genus JAHCIE01. Next base: position 10,722 of record CAZJJF010000031.1, on the reverse strand, counting down.
CAATGTCCTGGCCCGCCCCCAGGTCGAAGTCTGGCTGCCCGAAGGCTGGTGGCAAGGCGTCGCCGAGGACATATCCATGTCGCCGCGCCGCCTGCCCCTGTTGCGCGAGGTTATTCGCGCCAGTGGCGTTGCCGGTAAGCTGGTCGGGCTGGATTGGGAGCACATGCCCGACTCTAACTTCGCCGCCGAGACAGCGCCCTACCGTCTCATCCGCATCCGTCGCACCGTCCCGCGCACCGGCCCCGGCGGCCCCGGTGACCTGGTCTGGGTGTGGCCCTGGCTCAGCGCAGGCCTGACCATCGCCCTCGTCGCTGCTCTGCTGCGCCGTCCCCGCCCGTGACACCCATCGACCTTGCCCGCCGCCGCCTCTACAGCCAACATATCGTCGCGACCCGCTGCCACACGCCGGGCGAGGTCGTTGCCGCCCTCGGCGCGGTCCAGGCCCAGGATTACCCGGCCAGCAAGTGGGCCATCGGCCTGCGCCTGCCCCAGGCGACCGATGCCGACATCGAGCAGGCCATTGCCGACCGCGCCATCGTGCGTACCTGGCCCATGCGCGGCACGCTCCACTTCGTGGCCGCCGCCGACGTGCGCTGGCTGCTCGCCCTGCTGGCTCCCCGCGTCATCGGCGCTACCGCTGGCCGCCACCGCCAGCTAGAACTTACCGCCGACGACCTGGCCCGCAGCCGCGATGTCTTCGAGACCGCCCTGAGCGGCGGCCGGCAGCTGACGCGCGACGAGATGTACCAAACGCTAGAGGCGGCCGGTATCACCACGGCGGGCCAGCGCGGTATCCACATCCTGGGACACCTGGCGCGTCAGGGCGTGTTGTGCTTCGGCCCCCATCAGGGCAAGCAGCCCACCTTTGTCCTGCTGGACGAATGGCTGCCGCCCTCGCCACCGGTCGCGCGCGAGGAGGCTCTCGCGCGCCTCGCTTTCCGCTACTTCAGCGGCCACGGCCCCGCGACCCTGCAAGACCTCATGTGGTGGGCGGGCCTGACCGCCGCCGACGCTCGTACCGCCATTACCCTGGCCGCCCCGCAACTGGCCCAGGCAGCCGTTGGCGGCCAGGCCTACTGGCAGTCCCCGTCAGCCCGCGCCGCCGACGGCCCCATCGAGGGTATCCAGCTATTACCCGCCTATGACGAGTTCCTGCTTGGCTACCGCGACCGCAGCGCGTCCCTCGCGCCAGCCCACGCCGACGCCGTCGCGCCCGGCGCTAACGGCGTATTTCGCCCCATCCTGGTCGTCGACGGCCGCGTCATGGGCACGTGGTCGCGTACCGTCAAGCGCGGCGCTGTCACCGTCACCCCGCAGCCCTTCCCCGGCCAGCCCAGTAACGACCGCGATGCCCTCACGGCCGCCGCTGCCCGCTACGCCCACTTTCTGGGCGGCACGCCAGGCCTTTAAGGTTTTCTGGAACGCACGAGGTGACCGGATGAGCAAGATCATCTACAAGGCTGACCTGAGCGACGTGGACTGGGAGCAGATGAAGGCTACTCTGGCGGCGGATAACTTCGACAACGGGCGTACGGCCGATCAGTTGCGCGCGTCCTTCACGAACAGCTATGCCGCTGTCGTCGCTTACGACGGTGACACCATCATCGGTACGGCGCGCGTCCTGTCCGATGGCGTGTGTAACGCCTACGTGGTGGACGTCTGGACACTGTCGCCCTACCGCCACCGGGGCGTGGCCCGTGCCATGCTGGCGAGCCTCGAGACGGGTCTCCAGGGCCAGCACGTCTATCTTTTTACCGACGACGCCGCGGAGTTCTACAAGCAGGTCGGCTACAAAGAACAGGAGACCACGGGGATGGCCAAGATCGTGGGGAAGTGGCTGCAGAACGACGGGTGACAGGAGCGATCAGTCATCTGCCGTTTGCTCTCGCCCAAGCAGGCGCTCAATCTCACCGAGGTGGCTCGCGCGGTGTAGGCTGCGGTTGGGGCGGAACCAACTACCCGACGCTGCGATCTCTGCCAGGAGGTCGGCGGTGAGTGTTTCCATCTCAGCATCGACGGCCTCGGCCGAGGCCAGGCACAGCGCCACGGCGGCCGACGGCTCCAGGGCGAGGCATAATGGCTTCATAGCCTCATTTATCGCGTGGCTGTCCAGCGGAGACTCGTCAACTCCCTGCGCTTTCCAGCGCCGCAGCAGCACCAGATGCCGCTGGTCGTGGAAGGCGAGGTGGGCGAGGAGCGCGGCAACCGTCCACCCGTCGGCGTTCGAGCGGGTGAGATCGTCAGAGGAGAGGCTGCGTGCGACGGCTTCCAGACGGCGCCGGGAAGCTGCGTTCTCCTGGGTGAAGGGCAATGGCATAGCGTCACTCCTGCGCGAACGCGCTCACGTTGGCTCGCCGCTCAGCTGCGGCTCTCTATTCTATGCCTGGCAGGCGCGCCTGGTTCTCGGCCCTCCCAGGCCCTTGGCAATCGAATGCTAACCCAGCGCCACCGTCGTTACCTTGACAGATGGGCGAGCAGGCATACAATTGGCCTTCATACGTCGGGTCGTGCCGGTGCGTGTTCAGCGTCGCGCCCGCGCCGGTCTGTCAACCGCTGCCGCGCTATGGGGTTCAGCGATGGGCAACCCTCCGGCTGCGCCACCCCCGACCCGGCCGAGGCCGTCCGTGTCGTCAAATGGTCGAACTGGCTGACTTCACAAGGAGGATGATCATGGCCGGACCTATCTACAAGCTCTTCATGTTCAAACCCACCGAAGCCTGGTATCAGTTGTCGCCCCAGGAGCAGCAAGCGATAATCGCTGAAACGCAGGGAATCCAGCGCGACCTGGGCGGGAAGACAATCATCGAGTGCTTCTCAGGCTGGTCGTCGGAGCAGTGGCAGTATTTCGGTGTCGAGGAGTATCCCAGTATCGAGGCCGTTCAGGCTCTTACAGCGGCTCATCTCAAGCTAGAATTGTATCGGTACACTGAGGGCATGACTCTCCTCGGCACGGAGGCGCCCACCAGCGACTGACGAGAGTCGCAGCGTCACCCGGCCGGCGCGTTTGCCTGCCTAACAGACTCTCGAACAGGCTATCTGGCGCTTCATAGTGGCTAGATAGCCTCTTCTGATGCGTCAACGCGCGCCAGATACTCGGCCGCCCCACCATCAGCATGCGACAGTTAGCCCGCTACCCTGGCGACGCCCCGCCAGAGGCCCAACCCCAGCCAGATGTACCACGCTGGATTGACGATAAACCCCGTCAGCAGCGCGGGCCCCACGATGATCGGACTGGCCGCGTTCAGAATCACCAGCCGCCCCACGTACAGGACGAGGAACAGCGCGCCAAGCACATAGCCCAGGTAGCCCAGACCGCGCGGGAATTGCGCCGAGCGGATGATCAGCCACGAGAGCACTATCAGGCCTAGCCCGGCGACGCCAAAGGTAAGCAGGCCGCGCGGGTCGATCTGGCTTGGCAGGCCCGCTAGCGCCGCTACGTTCGACGACGGCGGGTTGATGGCGTTCGCCAGGTCGTAGCTGCCGTGGATGGCCGAGCCGAGCGCACCCACGAGACCGAGGACAATAGCCCACAGGGCAAAACCCGCATCGACCTGGCGAACCCGATTGTAAACGGCGACCAGCGCCGCCGTCGCCAGCAGGCCACCGAGCATCTGGAACAGGCCATACACCAGGTCATTGCGCAGGATGATGAAGCCAACCGAGTACATGAACCCGGCGACACCGGCCAGAATCGCGCACACGCCCGCGAAACGCTCGTAGGCTGTGCCCACTGTCACGGACGCGCCGTGATTCGCCCCGGTTGAGACAGTCATGCTGCACCTTCTTTCCGCTGATTGTTTGTTCTCAGTGCGGCGGCGCGCTCGCTTCTGGCGTCCCCTACCTGCGCCTCGGAAGCCGGCAGCGCCTACCGGGTAGACGCACGCGTGGGCGCAATGGATTGAGCGCCCCGACCGGCAAGACAAGCAGATGGCGCCTTGATGGCCCGCAACCCTTGACAACCCACGTCGTAACTACTATAATATAAACCAATCGGTCGATTTGTTTATGGAGTGCGTTCACGTGCCTAAGGTCAGCCAGGAATACAGCGAGGCGCGACGGCGGCAGATCATCGACGCCGCCTACCAATGCTTCGCCCGCAAGGGCTTCCACCAGACGACGATGCGCGACATCTACGACGAGGCCAATCTGAGCCCGGGTGCGGTCTACCACTACTTCGACAGCAAGGACGCCATCATCCAGGCCAGCTTCGACTTCGACTACCAGCGCAGCCGTGACCTGTTCGACGCGGCCCAGGCGAGCGGTGATGCTCTTCAGGCTCTCAACGATCTCATCGATTTCTTCTTCCACGGACTGAGGGCAGCGGCCAGGCTGGGGGCGAGCCGCGTCAACGTTCAAGGGTGGGGTGAAGCGCTGGTCAACCCGCGGGTCGGCCACACCGTCCGCCAGGTAACCGACAGCTACCTCCAGGCCCTGACGTCGGTCGTCCACCAGGCCCAATCGGCAGGGCAGCTGGACCCCTCCCTCGACCCCCTCGCGGTGAGCCAGCTCCTGCTGTCGGCCTACTACGGCCTGGAATTGCAGCTGGCCCTCAATCCCGACGTTAACGTCGATCAGTACGCGGCCGCCGCGAAGGCCCTGCTACGGTCCATGTCCCCGACAGTCTGACCCCTTGGACCCCGCTGTCGCAAAACGGCACAACCAGGAGATGCAAGAGTGGTGAGTACAGTGACGATGAACACAGGGGTGGAGACGGCCCAACCACGCTCTGGCGTGGATCGCGAGGCGCTGCGCGCCGAGCTCGAGGCCACGAACGCGCAATTCCGTGCCCTGGCGGAGTCGATCCCCGACGCACGCTGGCGCCAGCGGTGTCCGGGCAGCGCGTGGACCGTGGGCGAGGTCATGGTGCACTTGACCTGGGCCTTGGAGCAGCTGCCAGCCGAGGTAGCGAGTGCGCGACGCGGCAAAGGGATGTTCAACTACCCGGCCTGGTTCGCCAATCCGGCGAGCTACTGGATCAATCGGTGGAACGCTCGCGGCGTAACCCGCGAGTCGGTGACGCGCCGATACGACGCAGCCATGGGGGGCGTCCTCGATACCCTGGACGCCGTTGCTGACAACGACTGGGCATTGGGGGCGAACTTCTACGGCCATGGTTTCTACACCATCGAGGGACTGTTCCATACCCCGGCGCAGCACCTGGCCGAGCATACCGCGGCGCTCGCCAGCGAGTGGCAGCGCTAACCTGGTTGGCAAATTGCCGTGCTGGTCGAGCGTGAGGAGGGCGGAGGTGAAGAACGGGGCCTTGATCACCACGCGCGTCGGGCCGCTGCACGTGCGCCGGACCGGCTCCGGCCCCACTGCGGCGCTATGGCACAGCCTGTTCGTCGATAGCGCGAGCTGGCGGCGCGTCGAGCCGCACCTCAGCGACGACCGGCAGCTGATTCTCATTGACGGCCCAGGCCACGGCGCGAGTGGCGATCCTGGTAGACGGTACACGATGGACCAGTGCGCCGAGGCTGCCATCGACGTGCTCGACGCGCTCGGGGTCGCGGGACCGGTGGACTGGGTAGGCAATGCGTGGGGCGGTCATGTCGGCATCACCCTCGCCGCCGCGCATCCTGAGCGGCTACGCAGCCTCATTGCCATCGGGTCACCCGTCGCGGCGTATACGCCGGCCGAGGCGCGCGAGACCCGGTTCCTGCTGGGTGTCTACCGGCTGATCGGACCGGCCAGGTTCATCCGGACGGCGGTCGCCGAGGCGCTTCTCTCACCTGTGACACGGGAACGCGACCCGGAGACGGTCGACTACGTCCGCTCCCAGGTCGGTGGTGCGAATCGCCGCCGGCTGCGCAACGCAGTCGAGTCGATCTCGCTGGGGCGGGGGGATCTCACCAGTCTTTTGCCCGACATCCGGGTTCCGACCCTGTTCGTGACGGGAGTCGACCACGCGGGGTTCACGCCAGAGCAGGCGCGCCAAGCGATCGCCCTGGTACCCGGCGGGCGGCTCGCAACCGTTGCAGACGCTGCATACCTTGCGCCCCTTGAACAGCCAGAGGAGACCGGGCGGGTCGTGAGGGAGTTCTGGGCCCAGACGCTAGCATAGCCCTGCTTCTGTCTCCGCGCCCGCAGGAGGACATCCGATGATACAAGTCAAGCCTCGGCGGTGGGCGGGATGGATCGCGGCGAGCACGGCCCTGGCCTGGGCTGGCTTCTATCTCCACAACATCGCGGATCTGCCAGGCCAGTCCCTGTTCAGCCCGGAAACCGGGCTGCCCACTCTGGTGACGCTCGTGCTCTTCCTGGTCTGGTGGCGTTTCCCTTCGGGGCGAGGAACGATGTGGCTGCTGTTAGGCTGGGGGCTGCTGAATCTGATCGGGGGAGGCTTAAGCGTTATACCGCTTCCCTTCCTGCCTTTCTACCCGGAGCAGTCCCTGCCACATTACTTCTTTCATGTGGTGTATGGTGTGGCGCAACTTCCATTGATCGTCGTGGCGGGGGCCTGGCTCCGCCATTCACGCTATAATGGTGGACAGCCGCCAGCGTTCGACCACTAGCCCACGGGGGACCGAAGCGGAGGGCCGATGAACGGTAACGTCTTTATCGCCACCACAAGGCAGGGTATCACCAGGGCATCAGCTCTCGACAGCGGCGCGTGGCAAGTCACCGCGCTCCTCGCCGATCTGAACGTGGCTTGCCTGGCCCTCGACCCTGCTGCCCGCGAGACGGTCTACGCGGGCACAGGTAGCGGCGCTCTGCGCTCCGACGATGCGGGTGGCTCGTGGCGGCCGTGCGGCCTCAGCGGGCGCAACGTCAAAGCGCTCGCGGCCAGCCCCACGCAGCCCGGTGTGGTCTTCGCGGGCACGAAGCCGGCGTCGCTATTCAAGTCTGAGGATGGCGGCGCAACCTGGCGCGAGCTGGCCGCCTTCCGCCGCATCCCAGGGCGGCGGCTGTGGTTCTCGCCGGCCGAGCCGCCCTTTATCGGCTACGTTCAGGCCATCACCCTCTCACCCACCGACCCCGACCGCGTCGCCGTGGGCATCGAGTTCGGCGCGACCGTCCTGAGCATGGACGGCGGCCAGACCTGGACCGGCCACCGCCGAGGCGCGCTCCGCGATTGCCACGCCCTCGCCTTCCATGCCCTGCGCGGCGAGTGGCTCTACGAGGGTGGCGGTACGGGGGGTGGCCACGCCTTCAGTCGCGATGGCGGGAAAACGTGGTCCAGAACACAGGCAGGCCTGGACCGCCATTACGGTTGGGCCGTCGCCGCCGATCCTGCCCAGCCTGAAGTGTTCTACCTGTCCGCGTCCCCAGGCCCTTCCAAGGCGCACAGCGAGAACAACGCCCAGGCGGGCATCTTCCGTCACGAGGGCCAGCAGTGGCGGCGGGTGTCCGGCGGCCTTCCCCAGCCCCTGAACCACATGCCCTACGCCCTCATCACGGACCCGTCCCAGCCAGGGCACATCTATGCCGGCCTCAGTAACGGCGACGTCTGGCATAGCGCGAATCACGGTGACCACTGGCAGCAGTTGCCTTTCAATCTCGGCCGCATCCGCCGCAGCCTCATCATGCGCTGACCACGCCGCACCTATTCCCCTGCCGCTGTCGCTCCCCTCTCCTTCCGCGCCAGAATCACCACCGCGCCCAGCAGCAGCGCGGCCCCCACCACCCCCAGCGGCCCCAGCCGCTCGTGAAACAGGGCCACTGCCAGTAGCGTCGCCGTCAGCGGCTCCAGCAGGGTGATGGTACTCGCCGCCGTCGCTGACGTCGTGTGCATCCCGCGCAGGAACAGGGCGTAGGCCAGGGCCGTCGGCACGACGGTCGGCTGTTATCCGGCAAACCCGTCAACTCTTTGCCGCCCCAACCCCACCCATCCGCCCCAAAATGCCGTATCATGACCTCAAGCGCGCCACGCGCCACACCTCACCCTCTCCGTGGCGCCCATCATCCATTCGGATGATGCTTCGCCTACACTTCTTCATCTGCACCACTTCGAGCCAGCGCATGCCGCCATCGCCACGCCCCCCTCACGTCAGCGCTGGCAGTTGCAGCACGAACCACAGGCTTACCAGGAACAGGACGGTGGCGATGACCGTTACGCTCACGTCCACGACGTGCCACTTGAAGCGGGTGGCGATGCCGGCCACGAACAGCACCGACGCGAACATCACCGTCAGCAGGGTGTACTGGTCGGCCACCCCGCTGGCCGCGTTGGCCTCCTGCAGCCGCTCGTCGGCCTGCGCCGACAGCCGCGTCGCCTCCACCTGGTCAGGCAGCACATACTCCGGCATGACGAAGGGCGAGGACGGGGCAGCCTGGTTCTGGAGCGGCCGGGTGGCGAGCCACGCATCCGTCGCCAGCTTGAGATTGGGCGGGAAGCGCTGATACAGGAAGTCGGCCAGAGCCTGATTCTGGGCGCTGATGGCTTGCGCGTATTGCTGGAACAGGCCCACCTGGATGGTCGCCGCGCGGTTGGCATTGCTCGTCGCCTCGGTGGACTGGATACGCAGCGTCGTCGCCTCAATGTAGTACTGGGATTGCTGCCCGTTCCATTTCGAGGTCTGGTAGCCGCACCACGCCGTCGCCACCGTCGCCAGGCCCAGCAGGATGGCTGACACAATCTCCAACAGGCGCTCGAGGCGGTCGTCGCCATCGGAGGCTGTGAGCATCTCCCGCCAGGTCTGTTCCGCCTCGGCCTGGAGCGGGGTCTGTTGAGGCTCCATACGCGATCTCCTTCGCGGAACGTAGCGTATATGCTATGATAAACCGCCCGCGCGGGCCAGTTTCATCCCCAGCGCCACTGACTGGCATCTCCGGAGGTAGCCTATGCTCGAATCACGCCCCGCCCCCCACACCCACTCCGCCTACGGCGGCGACGGCTGGCAGCCGCGAGCGACAACGGCCCGCCAGGAGCTGGGCGACCTGTGGGCCGCCTGTGGCATCGACAGCGAGTGGGCGCCTCTGCGCGCCGTCCTGCTGCACCGCCCCGGCGCCGAGCTGGCCGCCTCGGTCGATCCGGCCGCCGTCAACATGCTTGCCCCGCTGGACCTTGCCCGTGCCCAGGCCCAGCACGATGGCATCGCCGCCGCCTATCGCCGCGCCGGCGTGACCGTCCACACCCTCGACCCCGACCCCGTCCCGCGCCCCAACCAGATGTTCATGGCCGACCTGTTCTTCATGACCCCGGAGGGCGCCATCCTGGCGCGGCCCGCCTCCCAGGCGCGGGCGGGCGAGGAGCGCGCGGCGGCGCGACGGCTGGCCGCACTGGGCGTGCCCATTGTGCGCAGTGTCAGCGGCCGTGGCGTCTTCGAGGGCGCCGACGCCATGTGGCTCGATCCCCACACGGTCATCCTCGGTCGCGGCCTGCGTACCAACGATGCAGGCGCGGCCCAGGTGGCTGCTGTCCTGGCCGACATGGGCGTGGCTGCCCTCCAGGTCGATCTGCCCTATGGCACGATGCACCTGATGGGCATGCTACGCATCGTCGACCGCGACCTGGCCGTGGCGTGGCCCGGGCGGCTCGCGCTGCGCGGCGTCGAGGCGCTCCGCGAGCGCGGCTACCATGTCGCCTTCCTCCCCGATACCCGCGAGGCCCGCGACGGCGCCGCCCTCAACTTCGTTACCCTTGGCCCGCGCCACGTCCTGATGGCCGCCGGGAATCCCACCACCGAGGCATTCCTGCGCGACCTGGGGGTCGTGCCCGTGGCGACGCCGGTCGACGAGTTGGGCAAGGCAGCGGGGGCGATTGGCTGCCTGTCTGGCGTCCTCCACCGCGACCCGACGGCGTAGCGGCTCCCCCGCTCGCCGCGAGTGGCCGCATTCGCACCACTCTGCTGGAGGCCTGTCAGGCCCCCTCCTGTACGGCTGCGATGTATTGCCGCCAGACATCGGGGATGGCTGTCTTGTGGTGGGCGCGGTAGTCGTAGGTGACGATGATACCGTCGCCCTCGGCCGCGACGCGCTGGTGGCGCTGGCTGACGATGGTGTGGCGCACGGTGAAGCGGTCCTCACCCATATCTGCCACACGGACCGCTGCCCACACCGTATCGGGGTAGGTGAGCGGAAACCTGAAGCGGCAGGCGATGGAATGCAGGATTGGGCCAATCCCCGTCTCCTGCATGACGCGCTGGTAATCGAGCTGGTTGAACAGGGCGATGCGCGCGCTCTCGAAGTAGCGCAGGTAGACAGTGTTGTTGACGTGGCGCATGGCGTCCATGTCGCCCCATTGAACCGGTAACTCGATGACGACGGGATAGCCCCGCAACGCCTCGTGCATGCCTGCCTCCCCCGCCGATGATGTGACCCTGTTATACCACATCTCCCCGTACTCGGCCTACCCAGGCGTCTGCTCCCGGCAAGGCTGCGACCGCCAGCCCCACGGTAGTGGGTATGGCGGTCGCTGGTGATACGGGTGGCTGTGCGAGTCGGCTCAGCGGTCCCTAGCTGGCGACGAGTTGGAGCCGGCCTGCGCCGCCTCCGAAGTCCAGATATATCTGGTTGCCGCCACTTGAGTAATGATCGACTTGCTGGAGCGACTGCAAGAACTTCTGGTCCAGAGACGCCTCACCACAGAAGGCGCCGGTGGTCGGTCCCAGGGTGATTCTCAGCGCGCTGCCCTCGACGGTGTACGTGCCAATGAGGGAGTTGCAGTCGGCCTTGATGTTGACCGTCCCGTCGGCGTTGAACTTGAGGGTGTAGTCTTGCGGGTTGGGAATCGGCGTCGGAGGCGCTGACGGCGGCTCAATCAATCCGATCCATTGCCAG
>CAZJJF010000030.1:0-17395 GCA_964546245.1 uncultured Anaerolineales bacterium | reverse complement strand
TGGGGCCGCCCGGCCGCCATCCTCAGCCTGCTGGTAATGACCACCGTCGCCTTCATCATCCTGCAAGGCGTGTCCGATACGCCGCGCCCGTGGGGGCCTGAGGACTTGCCGGAGCGAGTGTGAGGGGGCTATACTTGCAACATGAGAGTCTACCTTGACACTTGTAGCATTCAGCGCCCTCTCGACAGCAGATCCCAGATTCGTATTGCCCTTGAAGCTGATGCGGCGATGGGCATTCTCGCGCTGTGCGAGGCGGGACTCATCGAGTTGGTGGCGTCGGATGCCCTTATTTTCGAGACGGAGCGGAATCCGCTCATGGCGCGGCGCGAACATGCAATGGCTGTGCTGTCGAAGGCGAGTCTGCTCGTAGAACTGACCGATCCCATTGAGCAGCGGGCGCAGGTCCTTGTTAGCCAGGGCTTCAAGCCTCTCGATGCGCTCAACATTGCCTCAGCTGAGGCTGCGCAGGCCGACTATTTCTGCACCTGTGATGATCGGCTCTTGAAAAGAGGGAGAGGTCTCTCCGGCTGGCAAACCAGAGTGGTCTCACCTTTGGAGTTGATACAGGAGATCGAGTCATGGCCGTAGAGACAAGGCCCCTAATCGAGGTAAACCAGGAAGCAATTCGGCTTCTGTATCGGGAACTTGGCATCGTCGACACCCTTCGGTTCCTCAGTCAGTTCACTTCTGGCTACGGTAACTACGTTGAGGAGCGCGACCATATCTTTGCCGGACTGACATTAGAACAACTCGTTGCTGATATAAAAAGGAAGAAGAGCGCTTGACATCAACATTGAGGCATGGACACCCTCCTCACCCTGGTTGACCTGGACGCGGTGCGCCTCAAGGCCGACCTCGTCGCCGAGGCGCGCCGCCTGGGCTTCGACCTGGTGCGCGTCACCACCGCCGCGCCCTTCCCCGACACACAGCGCATCCTTGAAGAACGCATCCAGGCGGGGCTGATGGACGGCCTGCCGTGGTTCAATCTGGAGCGGGCGCGGGTGGCGGGCGACCCGAAGCATCTCATGCCCGCCGCGCAATCCATCGTATCCGTCGCCATCGACTATCTGTGCGATGGGGAGGCCGACACCAGCGCGCCCCGCGCGCCGGCCGGCCGCATCGCCCGCTACGCCTGGGGCCTCGACTACCACGCCGTCTTCCGCCGCCGACTGCGCGCCTTGCACGCCTGGGTTGAGACGCGGCTGGGGCGGCCGGTGGACATGCGCGCCCTGGCCGACACCGCCCGCATCACCGACCGCGCCGTCGCGCAACGGGCGGGCCTCGGCTGGTACGGCAAGAACACCAACCTCCTGACCCACGAACATGGCTCCTGGGCGCTGCTGGGCGAGCTGCTACTGGACGTGGCCCTGCCGCCCGATCCACCCCTCAAGACCCACTGTGGCGCGTGCGAACTGTGCCTGCCCGCCTGCCCGACCGGCGCCCTCGTCGCCCCCGGTATCCTGGACAATGCGCGCTGTATCTCCTACCTGACCATCGAGCACAAAGGCCCCATCCGGCGCGAATTGCGCCCGCTGATGGGCAACTGGATCTTCGGCTGCGACGTGTGCCAGGACGTGTGCCCCGTCAACCGCCGCCGCCCCCCCAGCAACCACGCCGAGTTCATGCCGCGCCCGGCCGTCGGCTCCAGCCCGGCCCTGATTCCCTTGCTCGCCCTCAGCGAAGACGACTTCCGCGCCCGCTTCCAGGGCAGCCCCATCCGCCGCGCCACCTGGGCTGGGCTGCGCCGCAATGTGTGCATCGCCCTGGGCAACAGCGGCGACGTGGCGGCCGTGCCCGCCCTCATCGATGCCCTGAACAGCGAGCCGCCTCTGGTGCGCGGCCACGCGGCATGGGCATTGGGGCGCTTGGGTGGCGGCGACGCTCAGGCGGCCCTCGCCCGTCGCGCCACCGTCGAGACCGATGCCTGGGTCCAGGAGGAGATCGACCAGGCGCAAGCGCATCGCCCGCGCCCGGCGGCGGCGTACTGACAATGCGCCCTTCCGCCTAGGCATCCACCTCGGTCACCACGGCCAGATACCCGACCCGCCTCCCCCGCCCCCTCGCAGCCGCCACCACCTCCACCAGCCACACACTCGCGCCCAGGTGAACGCAACGCGCCCGGTGAAGACGTCGCCGTGGGCGCGCCGCCACAGCCATCAGCCACTGGCCCTGCCAGCGCCCCTCCGGCAGCCCATCGGGCGCGCCGCGCCCACGGTGGACGAGCGCCGCCAGGGCATGCCGCGCGCCAGGGCGGCGGGCGGCGGCCTCGTCGGCCAGTGCGATAATCGCGGCCAGAATCTCAGTGCGGACGACACGGGTTTCCAGGGCGAGCAGCGTCAGGTCAACCTCGATGCGCGTGCCAGCCACACGGCTCGCGGCTGCCAGATCGGCGGCCACCTGCTGCCAGTGGGCAAGGCGCTCAAAGGGAGGAGCGGGCGGGCTGTGGCGCGCCCACTGGAAGCGCGCCTGGGCCAGCCAGTAGGTGGCCGCCAGGCAGGGCGTCTCCGCCTGCGCTTGTTCCAGCGCAGCGATGGCGTCCGCCCAACGGCGTTGTTCAATGAAGGTCAGCCCCGCTTCTAGAGCGGGGTGCTGTGGGGGGAAGGGCATCATGGCGACAGATGGCTAGCGAATGGCGGATAAGGCGCAGCAGGGGGCGAAAACCTTATCGCCAACAACGCAGCGCGATAAGTCTGCCTGTGGAGAAGGACGCACGCCGGCGGCAATCGGATGTAGGTCAGAGGCAGTCAGCCCGTCAGGGCAGCTGACCCAGGTCCCAGTCCATGCGCAGGCGAGTGAAGATGTCGCGGGCTTCGGCGCGGGCGGCTTCGGCCCCGCTGGCATCGCCACGAGCCGCAGCAACCCGCGTCAGCGCAGCCAGGGTGCGACCGACCGCCGGCAGCGTGCCCAGGGCGCGCAGCTCGGCCAGCGCCGCGCGCAACTCAGCATCGGCCGCGGCCAGGTCGCCCAGAATGCCCAACGCCCTGCCCTGGGCCAGGCGCGCCAGCCCGTGATCATAGCGTGCGCCCGACTCGGCGGCGATGCTCCGCCCCATCTCGGCGGTGCGGCGGGCGGCCTCGGCCTCGCCGCTCAGCAGCAGCACCTCCGCCAGCCAGGCGTGGGTACGGCCCATGAACACTGTCGAATGGCATTCCGCGCCGAGGGCAATGGCCCGCTCCAGGGCGACGCGGCCGCCGTCCAGGTCGCCCTGGAAAGCGCGGGGCAGGCCCAGGAAGATGTAGACGTTGCGCTCGTAGACGCGATTGACAGCCCGCTGGGACGCCTCCAGGGCAAGCCGCCCCCAATCCAGCGCCGCCTCCCAGCGCCCCCAGCAGTGATGGACCACCTGAACGAAGTCGGCGGCGGCGGCGATGGCGCCCGGGTCGGCCTGGCGCAGACTTTCGTCGTAGACGGTTTCCACGATCTGTAGGGCCGCATCGAACTCGCCCAGGAAGGCACGCTCCGCGCCAAGCATGCCCCGCGAGATGAGGGCATCGTTATGCGCACCCACCATGTCCAGGCGGGCCGCCGCTTCCTCTAGCAGCGCCAGCCCGGCCCCCGACTCACCCATCATTGCCAGAGTGCGCGCCAGGACATTCTTGGTCCGCGCCACCTGGAGGGAGTCGCCCGCGCGTTCCATCAGCGGAATGAGCTGCTCCAACCGTGGCCGCGCCTCCCGGAAACGGCCCTGAATGTACAGCGCCGCGCCCTGGGCCAGCCACACGAAGGACAGCAGCTGGTCGTCGTGCAGAGCCTGGGCATCGACCTCAGCCGGGGCAAGCCACTCGATCAGGCGGCCCGGCTCGATGTAGAAGGCAACTCGCGCCAGCATCAAGCGCAGTTCGACATTCTGGCGGCGCAGCGCCTCCGTCATCGGCAGGCGCGCCAGGCATTCGAGCGCCTGCTGGTACAACAGCGCGGCCGTCGCGAAGTCGAAAACCGTGGTCGCTCCGATGCCCGCTTGCATGCTCCAGCGCAGCCCCTCCCCCCACAGCTGGCCGTGGACGGCGTGATAGGCAAGGCGTTCAGTGGTGCGCGGGTCGGCCGTGTCGCCGAGGGCGGCCACGGCGCGGCGATGCAGGGCCGTCGAGCGCGCGCGACTCAGCCCCGCGTAGACCACCTCGCGAATCTTGTCGTGGCTGAAGGCGTAGCCGATATCGTCACCCAGGAAACCTGGCTGGCCGTGCGCCTCCACGAGCAGATGAGCGGTCAGTAATTCGTCCAGCGCATCGAGAGCCACACCCTCAGCCTGGCCGCTCACGGCGCGCACCGCCTCGAAGCTGAAATCGCGGCGGTAGACAGACGCAGCGGCCAGTAACTCGCGGGCGGCCGGGCTGAGCCGTGTCAGCCGCCCCTGGATGACCGCGCTCACCGAGGCCGGCAGAGCCCGCCGGCTCTCGGGCCGCCCCTCCCTGAGGCTACCACTCTCTTCAAGGGACCGCACAATCTCGACCGCGAACAGTGGGTTGCCGTCCGTCTCCCGATATAGCCATGCGGCCAGCCCCCCCACGTCAGGGTGGCCTAGCTGGCGCAGCAGGGCCGTCGTCCCCGCCGGCGACAGACGCGCCAGATCGAGGGTGGATAGCTGCCCCTCGCGCTCTAGCCGCCACAGGCTGGTGCGAAGCGCCTCGTCGGCGTCCTCGCTGCGCACGGCTGCCGCGAATTGCACCGGATACCGGGCCAGATGATGCACCAGATAGCTGAGCAGTTGCAGCGTGCCCGCGTCAGCCCAGTGCAGGTCGTCGAGCATGACGAGCAGAGGGGCGGGTAACGCCTTCAGGCAGCGAGCCACCGCCTCGAACAGGCGGCGCTGGTCCTGGGACGGGTCAATCACGAGGGACTGGCTCAGGCCGGGCCGCAGCGCGGCGAGATCGGGCAGGAGGCGCGCCAACTCCGCCAGCCACACGTCAGACAGGCCCAGACTCTGCGCGTCCAGGCTCGCGACAAGTGGGTTGAGAGCATCGACGAAGGGTTGATAGGGCAGGCTGCGCTCGGCCTCGTAACAGTGCCCCTCGAGCACAGTCCAGCCGGGTGGCTCGCCCTGACTCAAGCGCCATGCCACCTCGGCCAGCAGGCGCGACTTGCCAATGCCAGCCTCCCCCGCCACGATAACCAGCCGCCCCGATGGCGCGTCGCCGCCCGACGCCCGGGCTTCCGTGTGGGCCAGATGCTTGAGCAGGTCGTCCAATTCTCGCTGGCGTTCCAACAGGGGCAGGCTGGGCGCGCGCACGACGCGGGGGGCCAGGGTCAGGGGGCGGGGGGTAGGGGCGGCGACACGCGGCAGACTATCGTCGCGAATGGCCTCGAACACGGCGCGCGTGGCGCGGTCGGGGGCCGCGCCTAACTCGCGATCCAGCCGCCTGACGCACGCCTCGTACTCGGCCAGGGCGGCGGCCCGGTCGCCCTCCTGATACAGCGCCGTCATCAGCGCGCGGTAGAAGCGCTCCTGAAGGGGATCGACCGCCAGCGCCTGACGGGCGATTTCCTGCGCCAGCGGCCAGACCCGCGCGTCGGCGGCGGCGTCCGCCAGGCGGCCCATCAGGTCCAGGTAGCGTTGCTCCCAGTGCTGGCGAGACTGGGACAGCCACTCATCGTAGGTCAGGCTATCGCGAACCGTGAAGCCGTCCAGGAAGGGGCCGCGCCACAGGGCCGCCGCTCCCCTCAGCTCGGCCAGGGTCGCGCCGGTCGCGGCAAAGGCGTCCGTGTCCACCCAGGCGGCGTCACCTGGCCGCCAGACCAGGCTGTCGCCCTCGGCGGCCACGGGGAACACGGGCAGGGCGTGGCGCAGGCGGGTGAGAACGGTGCTAAGGCTGTTGCGCCCCTCGGCCTCGGCGCTCTCCTCCCACAGCAGAGCGACGAGCTGCGAGCGCGAGAAGGCGCGGCGGGGCTGGGCGGCCAGGTAGTACAAGAGGGCCTGCGCCTTCGCCGATGGCAGGCGTATGTCGGTGTCGCCACTGCGTAGCTGGGGCGGACCCAGCAGACGCACGCTCAATACGGCCACGAGCGTTCCCCCCTACCCGATACGTATCCTCTAGCGACCTTTCCACTGGGGCGCGCGCTTTTCAAGGAACGCGCGAAAGCCCTCGAACCCATCCTCGCTACCGAGAATCTCCCGCTGGAATGATGCCTCGCGCGCCAGGGCATCCTCGTAGCTGCCCTGCTGGGCGGCGATGAAGGCCCGTTTCATGCGCACCAATGCCAGCGGCGCTTGTTGCGCCAACCGCTCTGCGTAGTCCATCACCTGCGTCTCGAACTCTTCGGTCGGGTATACCCGGTTAGCGAGGCCGATGCGCTGCGCCTCGGCCGCCGCCACCGCCTCGCCCGTCAGCGCCATCTCCAGGGCGCGCCCATAGCCGATAAGCCTCGGCAGCAGCCACGACGCGCCGCCGTCGGTGACCAGCCCGACGCGAATGAACAACTCCGCGAAGGACGCTCGCTCTGACGCCAGGCGCAGATCACAGGCCAGGGCGAAGTCGCAACCGATGCCAGCCGCCACACCATCGACGGCAGCGATGATGGGCCAGCGGCAGGCGCGCAGCGTTTGGAGGGTGGGAGCATAATGCTCGGTGAGAAGGCGAAAGACGTTGTCGGGGTCCAGGTCGCCGAGGGCGGCGGTCAGGTCAGCCCCCGACGAGAACGCGCCGCCCGCCCCCGTCAGGATGATGACGCGGGTTGCCTCGTCGGCCTCCGCCGCCAACACGGCGGCGCGCAGCGCGTCGGTGGTCTCAGCGTCCAGGGCGTTACGGATGCGGGGGCGGTTGATGATGAGGCGGCGCACCGCGCCGTGGGATTCTACCAGCAGCTTGTCGGTCATGAACGCCTCCTGGCGGCGCAGGCTGTGGGATGCGATTATACCATACAGCGAGGGCAGGCCCTAAAGGTCTCCGAAACCGAAACCTTCAGGGCCGTGAGGAACGCTGCTCAGCCCGCCGACCAGCGGCGTGTGTCGTTCTGCAAGATGAACACCGCCGGGTCGCGCTCACCGATACCGAAACCAACGCCGCGCTCGAAGTCCTGCACCGCGCGCAGGTTGCCGTTCTCGTCGGCCTTCACGTTGCCGAGCCGGGCGCGCACGCCGGGCTCGGCGCACCATGCCTTGCCAATGCCCCGCCCTGGGGTAGGTGGCGTGCGATTGGGGGTGTTGGTGTCAGTACAAGAATACTCGGGGTCGCCCTCCTTCCAGGTATCGGCAAAGACCTCGAAGGTCCCGTCATCGTACACGGCGTAGATCTGGCGGTTGTCCTCCCGCCAGATCATGAACCCCTTCTCAAAGGGCGCATAGGCGGTGATGACAGCCTTCTCGACACTCGTCGGGCAGCCGGTGGCCGCGTGTAGGCCCAGATCGCTCCACACCGGCGTGAAGGTCTGGCCGACGCCCGGCTGGCAGGCCGCCGCTGCCGCCGTGAGCGTCGCGCGTGGCCGGGGTGTGCGCGTGGGCGGGATAGGCGTTGGCGAGGCGGCGATCCGCGTCACCGTCGGCGGGACGCTGGCTGTGGGAACGACGCCCGTCGCGGCCGGCGGCGCGACTTTGGCCGCCGCCGTCGGTGGGACGCTGGCAACGGCGGCGGGCACGCGCGAGGGCGAGGGATATGCGGCAGGGGCAGTCGGCGGCACAACAATCGCGGACCGCGTCGGCGCGCTGGTGGGCGCGCTGGTGGGCGCGGCAGCCGCCTGGTTGGATGTGGCGCCAGCGCGACTCAACCACCACGACCCCAACCCCACGAGCAGCAGCAAGCCCAGCAGACCCAGCAGCAGCGGCCACGGCGAGCGGCGAGGCGCTGGCGCCGGCTCGGCGGCGGGGCCAGGGGTGGGCGTTGTCCAGGTCGTCGTCTCAGCGGCGCTGGTGGCCGCGGCGGCCACACCCGCGGCGGCCGTGGCGACGGCGCTGGTGGCCGCTTCCTCGGGCACACCGCGCAGCGTCAGCGCCCGTACCGCCATGTCCTGGCGGCCCGGCTGACGCGCCGCGCCGAGGATGTCGGCCCAGCGGCGCAGCTCATCGGCCGCCCACGCATCATCGAGGCCAAGCCCCATCTGGAGCAGGGACAGGTCGGCCGGGTCGAGCGCACCGCGCTGGGCAGTGGCCTCGGCCAGCTGCCCCAGGGCAGGCAGCAGCGCAGCGACGCGATCCGGTGTCAAAGGCTCGTTCATAACACTCCTTTCGCCTTGAGCAACAGCCCATGCGGCGCGCCAAGTATAGCACCGCGTGCTGCAGAAGGCCGAAACCGGCTGGCGCGGCCGGGGCATTTGACAGTCGGAGCCTGGTCAGGCAATATTGGCTCCACCCAGCCCCGGCTTCCTGTATCACAAGCGAGGTCCTATGCCTTTCGTGATCATCGCCGCGCCCTTCTTCAACGCCATTGCGACGCGCTTCATTGAGACGACCTTGAGCCTGCCAGATGTGGCCCTCGGCGTCGTCAGCCAGGATCCCCTGGAGGCGCTGCAGCCCGATCTGCGCGAGCAGTTGGCAGGCCATTGGCGCGTCGACAATCTGCTCGACTCCGGGCAGCTGGCCCACGCCGCCTACGAGCTATCCACCCGCCACGGCCCCATCCATCGCCTCTTCAGCGGCCAGGAGCACGTGCAGGTTCCCGTGGCCCAGACCCGCGAGTGGCTTGGTATCCCCGGCATGGGTGTCGAGAAGGCCCTCAATTTCCGCGACAAGGGCCGCATGAAGTACATCCTGTACACCCACGGCGTCCCTATTGCCCACCACCGCGTCGTGGTCGAGGAAAGTACGGCGTGGCAATTCGCCAGCGAGATTGGGCTACCCCTCGTTGTCAAGCCCCTCCAGGGTGCGGGCGGCGTCTCTACCTTCCGCGCCGATACCAGCGAGGCCCTGGCCCTCGCTCTCCAGGCCTCACCGCCCAGCGAGAGCAACCCGGTGCTACTGGAGGAGTTCATCCTGGGCACGGAGCACTCCTTCGACGCCTATACCCGTGGCAGCGACGTGCTGTGGCATTCAGTCAGTCACTACTACCCGACGCCGCTGGAGGTCTTGCAGAATCACTGGATTCAATGGCGTGTGGTTCTACCGCGCGAGGTGGCCGTACCGCTGTACGACGACATTCGCGACGTGGCCGCCCAGGCGCTCGTGGCGCTGGGCATGCCCACCGGCATGTGTCACATGGAGTGGTTCCGCCGCCGCGACGGCAGCGTGGCCGTGTCAGAGGTCGGCGCGCGCCCGCCTGGCGCCCAGTTCACCACACTCCTGTCGCGAGCCAACGACTTCGACGCCGTGCGCGCCTGGGTCAACCTGCTCATCAATGACACTTTCGAGCCGCCCGAGCGCAAATACGCGGCGGGCGCGGCCTATCTGCGCGGTCAGGGGCCGGGTCAGGTGCGCGAAGTCCAGGGGATACATGAGGCTTACGAGAAGATCGGCCACCTCGTGACCGACGCCAAACTGCCCGAACGTGGTCAGGCCGCATCGAGTAGCTACGAGGGCGACGGCTATATCATCGTGCGCCACCCCGACACGGAGGTCGTCGCCGAGGCCCTGCGCTACATCGTCTCGGTGGTCAGAGTCGAGATGGCGTAACCAGGCCTGTTGCCAGGCCGACCGCAGATGAAGGACCAACGACCAATCGGCCTCTCTGGTTGGTCCTTGGTCCTTGGCCCTTCGTCCCCTCAGCGATGTATGCCCCCACCCGCGTTGAGCAGCAACGCCTCGACTTCCTGCGGCGTCGTCACCACCATGTCGCCCATCTGGCTGAGGGCCAGAGCGGCCAGGACCACCCCGTAGCGCAATCCGCGCCGGAAATCGCCGTCCAGCCAGCCATGGAGCACGCCCGCCGCCAGCGCGTCGCCCGCTCCCAGGCGGTCCACCATCTGCACCGGCAGCGCCGCCGCCGAGGCGAACGCCCCCGCCTGCCAGCCGACCACGCCATCCGCGCCAAAGGTCGTCACCACCTGACGTGCGCCGGTCATCTCCGCCAGTCGTGTCACTATCGCCTCTGGCGTACCCGTCGCGTCGAAGATGCGCTTTGCGTCGCCCTGATTGCAGAATAGAATCTCCACCCCCGCCACCAGGGGCCGCAGCGCGGCGCGCGCCTCGGCCTCGCCCCACAGCCGGGCGCGATAGTTGATGTCGAAGCTGACGGCCACCCCCGCCGCCCGCGCCCGCGTCAACAATTCCCGCACCACGGCCAGACCCGACGGCGACACGGCCGCCGTGATGCCGCTGACGTGGACGATACGCGCCGATAGCAGATAATCCCAATCCAGGGCGTCGGGGGTGAGTTGCGCCGCGCACGAGTCGGCCCGGTCGTAGACGACCTGGATGGCGCGCGGTGGCGCGGCGAACTCGACGTAGTACGTGCCTACCCGCCCCGCCTCCGACCACACCACGCCGTCGAGGTCCACCCCTGCCGTGCGCAACTGGCGCGCCACCAGTCGCCCCAGCGGGTTACGCGGCAATGCGCCCACCCAGCCCGCCCGCCGTCCCAGCTGCGCCAGGGCGAAGGCCGTGTTGCCCTCTGCCCCGCCAGGATATACATCCAGAGCGCGCGCCTCCTCCAATCGTTCGCCGACCGGCACGCTGTAACGCAGCATGACCTCGCCGACGCCAATTACATCGAGGCGCGGCTCAGCCATGGGCGGCTCCCTCCCATGCGGCGCGCAGGGCGCGGGCGCGAGCAGCCAGGTCGTCCAGGCTCTGCGCTGGTCCCGCGACGAGCGAGCCGCCGATGCCAACCGCGACGGCCCCGGCCTTGCGATAGGCGGCGATATTGTCGGCGTTGATGCCGCCCGTCGGCGCGAAGTCCACATCGTCGAGCGGAGCGCGCAGCGCCTTGAGATAGGCGGGTCCAACTGCATCGACTGGGAACAGCTTCACCACCCCGCAACCCGCTCGCACCGCAGTCTCTACCTCGGTCGGCGTGAAGACACCGGGCAGATGCAGGCAGTCGGCGGCCAGCGCGGCGGCCACTACCTCGGCATGGAAGCTGGGCGCGACGGTGAACTGCGCCCCCGCGTCGCGGGCCGCGCGCCACTGGGCCAGGCTGCGCACCGTGCCCGCGCCGATAAGCATCCGTTCGCCCTGCCCCCGACGCAGGGCGGCGATGGCCTCCAGCGCGCCAGTCGTGTTGAGAGTCACTTCCAGGATGGAGACGCCCGCATCGCGGACAACATCGGCAATGGCGAGGGTGCGCTCAACGGGGAAGTCGCCGCGCACGATAGCGACCAGGCCGTCGGCCTTGACGCGGGCCGTGATGTTCTGGCGGGTGGACATGGGGATAGGACCTCCTTGCTGGGGTGACTCTATCACCAGGCAGCGAGGGGGTCAAGGGGAAGATGGGGGATCGGGGATGAGGGATTGGAGCTGAGAGATTGCCAGATAGGTGGCGGACGGGGGCACGCCGGGCTATAATTGCCATTGACGGACCAGCCACGACTGTCAGCTCAGGAGTTGCTTACAAAGGAGCATGCTATGCGTCTCAAGGGTGTGCGGGTTGGTTACTTTGTGGAGGAGGGTTTCGAGGACCTGGAGTTCTGGGTTCCCGTCATGCGCCTACGCGAAGAGGGCGCGCAGGTTACCATCATCGGCACGGGGGCTAGCGAGTACGTTGGCAAGCACTGCCTCAAGGTGAAGCCCGACGTCAAGGCCGCCGACGTCACCGCCGACGACTTCGACGCCATCGTCATCCCCGGCGGCTGGGCCCCCGACAAGCTGCGCCGCTACGACGCCGTGCTGAATATCGTGCGCCGCGCTAACGAGCAGGGCAAGATCATCGGCGCCATCTGCCACGCCGGTTGGGTCCCCATCAGCGCGGGCATCGTGCGCGGACGGCGCACCACCGGCTCCCGCGCCATCAAGGACGACCTCGTCAACGCGGGCGGCATCTGGGTGGACGAGTCCGCCCTCCGCGACGGCAATCAAGTCTGGGGCCGCGTCGTCGAGGACATTCCCAACTTCAACCGCGAACTGGTCGCCGCCATCGAGGAATGGGCTGCCACCCGCCAGCCGGTGTGAGAGAGTTGACCACCGACCACTGACCACTGACCACCGAACCCTGGCCCCCTCTCGCCGTGGGGGAGGGCTGGGGTGAGGGTCTTCAGGCGGTCTGGCCGCCTGTTCCTGGCCGGGCACGCACCCGTCGGCCCAGCGCCCACAAGGTTGTTCCCTGGATGGTGAGCGCGGCGGCCACCGCCGCGCCAAACGCCCACGCGACGGAAGCCTGATCCAGCAACGTGCCGAGAACCAGAAAGAAGCCGGCGAAGCTGAACAGGCCGACCAGCAAGCCGCGCAGCACTTCTACCGCCTGCCCCGCCCCTTGACGCTGATGCGCAAACACGGCCAGCACGGTGGCGAAGAGGGGAAAGGGCGCTAATAGCCCCGTCAGCCCCGGCCCCAGCGCGGAGGCGCTCGCCGTCAGCAGCAACACGAAGGCCGTCGTCACCAACATGCGGGTGGGTATGTCCCAGCGGGGCGGCGCTACCTGCGCCCCACTGCCAGACTCGGTGACAGAGGGCATCAGGCGCAGGGCAGCGGCCAGGGCAAGCACGACCATCAGGAACCGCGCGAGCAAGGGCAGCGCCATATTTTGCAGGACAATCGTCGCGACCGCGAACCCGACGCAGGCGACGAGGAGCGCGTGGGGCCAGCGCCAACGCAAGGCGCTACGACTATAGAGGAGGCAGAACGCCGCCTGCGACATCGCGCCCGCCAGTGTGGCGGCAGCCACCGAGCTACCGAAGCGCGCCCCGTGGCTGAGAGTCAGGTAAAAGACAATAGGGCCTGAAGTGAGGGGCAGCGCGACCAGCCAGCCGCTGACGCCAGGCCCCCAGCGTCGCCCTGCCAGGCTGGCCGTCCCGACCAGGATCGGCGTCATGATGAGCTTGACAGCCAGATTCTCCATCCAACATCCAACCTGTCACCTTCAACCTTCGACCTGACCATCAAACCCATACGGGCGCGTCCAGCGGCCAGGTAGCGCGACCAGTGTCGCGTTCGCCCGACCGCGCGGCGTCAGCACGCTGACCGTCGCGCCATCCTCGGCGCACGACGCCCGCACGTAGCCCAGACCCACCGGCTGGTCGCCCAGCGGCGAGAAGCTCGTTAGCACGCCCACCGATTGCATCCCCATCTGGAGCGACGCGCCCGGCGCGGCGATGGCCGGCTCGGCGAAGCGCAACCCCATCAGGTGCTGCTTCAGCTTCTGGTACGTGTCGAGCCGCGCCACCACCTCCTGGCCGATGTAGCAGCCTTTGGTGAAGCTCACTGCCCCCAGCAGCCCCGCTTCCAGGGGGTTGTACGCCTCGCTGATCTCGTAGCCAAAGGCCGGATAGCCCGCCTCGATGCGTAGCGCCTCGAAGGCGCGATAGCCCACTGGCGTCGCCCCTGCCCCTGTCAGCCGCTCCCACAGCGCCGACAGGTGTGGTCCCTCGGCGATCAGGTTGATACCCTCTCCGCCGAGCGGCGCGGTCCCCGCCACCAGCGCGGCCACATTGCCGTTGGGCGCGAAGAAATACGACGCGGCGGGTAGCTCGCCCAGGACCCTCTCAGCCAGGTCGCGGGCCTGCGGGCCGTACAGGGTCAGCATGCCCGTCGCCGCCGTCATGTCCACCACCGTCACCTGGTCGCGGAAGAAGATGTGCTGGCGCAGCCAGGGGGCCAGGCGCTTGTCCGCCCCCAACCCGCCCACCATCACCAACTCATCCTCCCAACCGTAGACGACCACATGGTCGATCATGCGCCCCCGCGCGTCGGGGAAGACAGTCGGCCGCCCCGCGCCCACCGGCAGACGGGCGAAATCGTTGGTGGACATGCGCTGGATGAAGTCGAGGCGGTCGCGCCCTGCCAGTTGTAGCCGCGACCACGCGCTACGGTCCATGACCGCCACGCCCGCCCGCAGCGCGGCAACCTCGGCATCGACGTCGCCATAGTCGATGACCATGTCGGCCCCGTTGATTTCCATGTAGCGCGCGCCAGGCGCGGCCATTGTGTCAGTCATACCACCTTCTCCCTCACACCCCATCCGGAAAAACCAGCCGCAGCAGCGCGTCGGGATGCTGGCGGAAGGTTGCCCAGTCCAGCGAGCCGTTCGTCAGGCCTAGCAGCGTCTGCGTCAGCGCCCGGTTGACAGGCGTCGCGATGTCCTTGCGCTCGCCCCAGTCCACCACCGCCCCGTTCAGGTACGCCACCTCCGACT
Source organism: uncultured Anaerolineales bacterium (assembly GCA_964546245.1). Taxonomy (GTDB): domain Bacteria; phylum Chloroflexota; class Anaerolineae; order Epilineales; family JAHCIE01; genus JAHCIE01. The sequence goes on along the minus strand of CAZJJF010000030.1, from coordinate 3,248 downwards.
GGCCCTTGCCGCCCACCAGGTCGAGGTGGAGCGACGGCATCTTGCCACCCCGCCCGCCCCGAATCATGCGCGTCAGTACCCGTCGCAACACGCCCGACGGCGCAGTGGGCACGACCCACGCCAGCAGCGTCACCCGCAGCCCCGGCAGATCCACCGCTGGGATATGCCACGCCTGCATCACGGCCACTGCCTCGCGCAGCGCGGTCAGCTCCATGCGGAACAGGCGCGGATCGGCGTAGATGTCCTCCGGCGGCATATCCAGGATGGCCGACGAGGCATTGCCCATCATGTTGGTCAGGAGCTTCGACCACTTCATCGCCGGGTAGTCATCATACCAGATGGTATCGGAGCCGGTACTGCGCAGGGCCTCCAACACCCGTTGGGCGTCGCCGCGCGCGGCGGGGGCAAAGGCCGCCACCCCGAAACCGCCCTTCTTGCGCGCCTCGATGGCCCCCGGCCCCGGCACGCTGACCGGGATGGTCACGGTGACCGACACAAGACGGTCGGTGGCGAGGACGCCCGCCGCCTCCTCCTCGCTGCCCAGGCCGTTCTGGAAAGTGGCAACCGGTGGCGGCGTGGCGAAGGCGGCGCGAATCTCCTCCGCCGCGCCCGCCACGTCGTAAGCCTTGATGGTCAGAGCGAGCCAGTCGTATTCGCCCATCCCCGCCGCCGCTGCCACCGATGTCGCCAGATGCGGCGACTGGATCGTGTACTCCCGCCCATCCATCAGGCGTAGCCCTGTCGCGCGCAGCTGCTGCTCCATCGACGGCCGCACGACGAGGGTCACATCGTGCCCGGCGCGCAATAGCCGTCCCCCCACCAGCAGGCCAATCGCCCCCGCCCCCACCACCAACACCCTCACGGCTTCCCCCACAGCACGCCCTTGCTCAGGTGCGCGAACACCAGCACAGCGACGACGAGCGCCACCGCCAGCGCACCCCACGGCGACACCCAGCCGACGCCAAAGCCGCTCATCAGCGCGCCGCCCAGCAGCGCCACCGCACCCCACAGCGCGGCCGCGAAGGCCATGTAACCCAGTACCTCGCCCCGGTCGATCTGGCGGCGCGCGTAGCGCTGGTTGGCCGAGCGAACCATGCCGAGGGTCATCAGAAAGGCGAGGATGATGGGGAAGCCCAGGATGATGAGGGCGAATTTCATAGTAGGGCAATTCTAGCCTAAAGCCGCGCTCTCCGCCAGCAGCGCGCGCACCTGATCATCGGTCGTGGGGCGGAAGTCATCGTACCACAAGCCCACCGCGTGGAAGGGATCGGGCGTTGTGAGGCATACCACCTCATCCGCCTCGTCGCGCAGCATCGCGCACGTCTCGCTCGCCCCTGTCGGCACGGCGACGACAATACGCGCCGGCTCCAGGCGACGCAGCGCGGCCACGGCGGCCCGCATCGTGGAACCCGTCGCCAGACCATCATCGACAACGATGACCACCCGCCCCCGCACATCGAACGGCGGCCGCCCGCCGCGATAGGCCCGCTCGCGCCGTTCCAACTCCGCCGCCTCGATATCAGTCACGTCCTCGATCACGCGGGGCGGGATGCGTAGCCCTTCCAGCACGTCCTCGTTCAGGACGCGCACGCCACCCGACGCGATAGCCCCCATCGCCAGTTCCTCGTGACCAGGCACACCCAGCTTGCGAACCAGGAACACATCCAGGGGCGCGCCCAGGGCGCGCGCAACCTCGTAGGCAACCGGCACGCCGCCCCGAGGTAGCCCCAGCACCACGACGTCGCCCTGCCCCTTGTAAGCGGCGAGAGCAGTGGCCAGCCGACGCCCCGCCGCCAACCGATCCGCGAACCGCATCCCTATCCTCCTTCCCGCGCCGCCCTCTCTGCCCCCTACCTCTTATTGTACATCCACCACCGCCCCGCTGAACAACGTCTGTTCGCGAAGCCATTGCCTGGCACGCCCTGCCTCGGCCGGCGCATCCCCTGCTGACCGCGACCATCCACGACAGTCACCCCGCCGGGCTGCCGCTCACCCCAGGCCGCTTTACCCATCGCCCCCTCGGCCCTATAATTGACCCATGTCTTCCCAGTCGGCCGCGACCGCCAACCTGCCCTTCCTGCCTGGATAGGAACCGAGCCGGCCGCTGCGACTATTCGGCGCTGAGTTCTGGAAGGGCTAGAAACGTGCCGACCATCAGCCGCTTCTTTGGCATCCTCATCTCCATGTATTACGATGACCATTTACCACCGCACTTCCACGTCAAGTATGCAGAGCATCGGGCCAGGGTGACCATTGACACCCTGGAGATCAACGATGGCCGCTTGCCCCGACGAGTCTTTGCGTTGGCACTCGAATAGGCAGCGCTCCATCGTAGTGAACTTTGGGCCAATTGGCAGAGAGCCCGTGATGGTGTGCCCTTGGAGCAAATCGAGCCACTAGAGTGATCAACAAGGATGGGATCAATGGTCGAAGTTCGGACCGTCAAACCACTGCAGAAGTTTGAAGTACTTCTGGAATTCTCGACTGGCGAGCAGAGGAGAATTGATCTCGAACCTTTTCTGCGTGGACCTGTTTTTGAACCGCTGCGGCAAGACCCTGAGCTGTTCCGTTCCGTCCGGGTGGACGAAGAGCTGGGCACCATCGTCTGGGAGAATGGCGCTGACATTGACCCTGATGTCCTATACGGCACACATCTCCCGGCCTGGATGGGGACTGAGCCGGCCGCTGCGACTACCTGAAACGCGAGCCCTGAGTTTGACTTGAGCTTCGGCGCGGAGTTTTGGGCAGCGGGGCGTTGAGCCAGGAGAGGCTTGCTTGGGTACGCTGTACATCGTCGCGACGCCTATCGGCAATCTGGAAGATATGACTCTGCGCGCTGTGCGCATCCTGCGCGAGGCGCGCCTCATCGCCGCCGAGGACACCCGCACCACCCGCAAGCTCCTGACCCACTTCGACATCCATACCCCCCTGACCAGCTACCACGAGTACACCGACCCCGCCAAGATTGCGCGCCTGATCGACCGCCTGGCCGAGGGCGACATCGCCCTGGTATCCGAGGCCGGCATGCCCGGTATTTCCGACCCCGGCGCCCCCCTGATCCAGGCTGCCATCGCCGCCGGCTACCCTGTCGTGCCCGTGCCGGGGCCGTCGGCCATCCTGGCCGCCCTGGCCGTGTCCGGCCTGCCCACCACCACCTTCCTGTACCTGGGCTTCCTGCCGCGCCGCCCCGCCGACCGCCGCGCCGCCCTGGCCGCTGTAGTCGACCAGCCCCATACCCTGGTCCTGTT
>CAZJJF010000029.1:0-17830 GCA_964546245.1 uncultured Anaerolineales bacterium | reverse complement strand
TCGCCCAGTATCTTGTCCATTGCATTGCTCCATAGAACCACTGATGCTGCCCACCAGCCTCTCCGTCTCGCGCTTCTGTGAAGAGGTGTCGGCACGACGCTCGTCCGGTGCTCGCCTGCCGTGGCGACAGCCGCCGCCGGGCAGGCGGCATATGCGTCTACCTCGAGCATTGGGGGGATAGCAGCATTTTACCAGAAGCGGGGAGATTGACAAGTCGGCGGCAGGCGGCGGTCATGCCGAGGCTCGGCGAGGTATCTCCGTGATTGTCGCGGCGGAGATCCCGCCCGCTGGTCGGGGTGACAGTCGGTGGTCATGTCGAGATGCCAGGTGCGTTAATCCTGTGTCCAGTCCTCGACGGACAAATCGGGGATGCGGCTGAACTCCCGCAGGTTGTAGGTGACGAGGGTGACGCCTAGACTGACGGCATGCGCGCCGATGAGGGTGTCGAGCGACCCGATAGGCGCGCCCTGTCGCTCCAGGCGCGCGCGGATCTCCCCGTAGGCGAGCGCCGCGTCGTAGTCGAAGTCGGCCACCTGGAGGGGCAAGAGGAACTGCTCCAGGGCCTGCTGGTTCTCGGCGACATAGCGGCTCTTCTGCGCGCCATAGGCCAGCTCGGCCACCGTAATCGACGAGAGGCCAACGTCCCCGATAGATAGCGCCTGAATCTTGCTCAGGATAGCGGGCGGCTTGTGGCGGATGAGCGCGACACAGACGTTAGTGTCCAGCATGTATATCATTCGAACGCACTCGCCCGGTCTTGGGGGGGCGGCTGGTCGCGCTCGGCCAGGAAGTCGTCAGAGAAGCGCTCCAGGCTCTCGACCAGGCTATCCCACCCGTGTTCGTAAGGCAGCAGAACGACGGCGTTGCCTACGCGTTTGATGAACACCCGGTCGCCGGCGAAGCGAAACGCCTTGGGCAGGCGCACCGCCTGGCTCTTCCCGTTCTGAAAAAGTCTGGCAATCTCCATCATGAACTCCTTGTCGGTATATATCTAGGATATATACTATCATGCTGGATAGCGGTTGTCAAGACGCACTTCAGGGCCACCCATCGACTGTAGGCCGTCGCGGGCGGATAACGCTATAATTCCCCGACTCAACCGCAGGGAGTGACCGGCCATGCCCCAGCGCAGCTTCCGCTATCTTGACTTCATCACCGCCGCTTTTGTGGCGGTACTCCTGGTGTCCAACGTGGCTAGCACAAAGATCGTGGCCTTCGGGCCGTTCAGCTTCGACGGTGGGACGCTGCTGTTCCCCCTGGCCTACATCTTCGGCGATATCCTCACCGAGGTCTACGGCTACGCCCGCTCCCGTCGCGTTATCTGGATCGGCTTCTTCTGGCTGCTGGCCGCCGCCGTCGTCTTCGCCATGGTCGACTGGCTGCCCCCGGCCGCCGACTGGCCCCACCAGGACGCCTTCAACGCCATTCTGGGCCAGACGCCCCGCATCGTCGCCGCCAGCCTGCTGGCCTACTTCGCGGGCGAGTTCGCCAACAGCTTCGTGCTAGCCAAGATGAAGGTCGCCACCGAGGGGCGCTGGCTGTGGACGCGGACCATCGGCTCGACGCTGGTGGGCGAGGGTATCGACACGGTGGTGTTCGTGCTGGTGGCGTTCTACGGGGTGTTGCCCAACGCGCTGCTATGGGCGGTGCTGGTGAGCAATTACATCTTCAAGGTGGGGGTGGAGGTGCTGTTCACGCCGGTGACGTATCGGGTGGTGGCGTTCCTCAAGCGCGCCGAGCACGAGGACTACTACGACGTGGATACCGACTTCAACCCCTTCGTGGTGGTGCGCAAGGTGTAGGCGCGGCGCGGCCCGACGGCTGGCCGCGCCTACGGCAGGTCTTCCCTGGTCATCCTGCGCTAGCGGCATGGGTCGCTGGCGTGGCCTTATATCCCGCTGAAGGCGCTGAAGCCGCCATCCACGGCCACGACGATACCGTTGACGAAGCTTGCGCCTGGGCTGCACAGCCAGATGAGGGTGCTGACCAATTCCTCCGGCTCGCCAAAGCGGCCGGCCGGCGTGTGGTCGATGATGGTCTGGCCGCGCGCGGTCAGGCTGCCATCCTTGTTCAGCAGCAGGGCGCGGTTCTGGTCGCCGATGAAGAAGCCGGGCGCGATGGCGTTGACCCGCAGCCCCGCGCCAAAGGAGCGGGCCAGCTCGACGGCCAGCCAGCGCGTGGCGTTGTCGACGGCGGCCTTGGCCATACTATAGCCGACCACCCGCGTCAACGCCCGCTGCGCGGCCATGGACGAGATATTAACGATGCAGCCGCGCCCCGCCTCGGCCATCGCCGCCCCGAAGACCTGGCTGGGTAGCAGTGTGCCCTGGAGGTTCAGGGCAATCACCGGCTGCATGCCTTCCACGGGCAGATTGAAGAAGGACTCGCCCGGCGGCAGGGTGGCCGCCGGCATGTTGCCGCCGGCCGCATTCACCAGGATGTCGAGGCGGCCCCAGCGCGCCAGAACGGCTCCGCGTGCCGCCTCTAACTGCGCGCGGTCCAGAACATCGGCGGGCAGGGCCAGGGCGTCACCGCCCTGCGCGGCGATGCTCGCCGCGACGGCCTCGGCCTGCTCGCGGCGACGACCCAGGATGCCCACCTTCGCCCCCGCCTGCGCCAGCCCGTGGGCCATCGCGCCCCCCAACACCCCCGTGCCGCCGGTGATGATAGCGACCTGGCCGTCCAGGCCGAATAGATTGTCTAGAGTACCCATGATGATTTCCTTATTCTCGTCCTAGGCGACTGGCGCAGTATCCGGGACACGATAGGCGCGCTTCGCCAGACCGACCGTGCAAGCGTAGGCCATCTCGGCGGCTTCGTCGTCGGCCAGCAGCCCCTGGACCACCAGCCCCGCCAACCAGTCGCAACTCACCCGCCGCCAGACATCGTGGCGGGATGGGATGGAGGCGAAGGCGCGGGTGTCGTCGTTGAAGCCGGCTGTATTATACAACCCCGCCGTCTCGATGACCTGATCGAAGTAGTGGCGCATGCCGTTGACGCTGTCGAAGAACCACCACGGTGGACCGAGGCGCACGGCGGGATAGTGGCCCGCCAGCGGCGCTAGCTCGCGACTGTACGCGCTCTCATCGAGGGTGAACAGGAGCAGGCGGAAGCGCGGGTCGCGGCCGTAGGCGTTGAGCAGAGGCTGGAGGTTGCGGGTCCACTCAGTCGCCACGGGAATGTCAGCGCCCATGTCGAGACCGAAGCGGGCGAAGATAGCGGCGTTATGATTGCGCAGACTGCCCACGTGCAGCTGCATTACCAGCCCATCGTCGAGACTCATGCGCGCCAACTCCATCAGCATATGGCCGGTGATGCGCGCCGCTTCGTCGGCGTCGGCCTGCCCGCGCAAGGCGCGCGCGAAGAGAGCCTCGGCCTCGGCGGCGCTCAGACGCGCCGTATAGGGTGTCAGCGCCGAGTGGTCCGTCGCCAGCGCGCCCATCGCCTTGAAGAATGCCCGACGCTGCTCGAGGGAGCGGATGTAGCTGGTATAGTCGACGACCTCGATGCCCGACACCGCGCTGAGCGCGTCGATTTGATGTCGCCACGTGGGGCTGTCGATCTGAACCACCGCGTCGGGGCGGAAGGTGGGTCGAATGTGGGTCAGGCCGTCGGCGTGCAGCCGCCGATGGTGGTCGAGGCTGTCCGTCGCGGCGTCGGTGGTGCACAGTATTTCGATGCCGAAGCGGTCGAGCAAGGCGCGGGGGGCGAACTCAGGTCGGGCAAGCTGTGCTTCCAGGTGGTCGTAGATGCGCTGGGCGCTATCGCCGTTTAGCCGCTCATCGACGCCGAACAGGCTGACCAGCCCGTCGGCCAACCATAGGCCGGTGGGTGTGGCCCGGAACAGGTAGAAGCTCTCGGCGAAGCGCTGCCAGATGCGGCGGTGGTCAGTCTCGACCGGCGCGCCGTCGCGGCTGGGGATACCCAGCTCCTCCAGGGGGATGCCCTGGCTATACAGCATGCGGAAGATGTAGTGGTCGGGAATGATGAACAATTCGGTGGGTGTCCCCAGCCGCGACGCCCCATCGGCCAGCAGGGCCGGAGGCACGTGGCCGTGGGGGCAGACGAGGGGCAGGTCTTTGACCGAAGCGTACAGCGAACGGGCGACGGTGCGCCGCGCTGGCTCGGAGTCGAAGCAGCGGTCGGGCGACAGAGTCCAGGCAATCGCGGGCATGATGGTCCTCCTGCTGGGTCAGACCGGCTGGGTTTGCGCACTTGGGATGAGGCGATGGCCGCGCCCTACGCGCCTGTGGCCCTTCGCCCTGGGTCGTCCTGGTCCAATTTTGGTCCAGCCGCGTGGCGGGTCTACAATGGTACGTGACGGGCCGCGTCACCGGAGGACTTGCCATGCATACCATCTACCTGCTGCTCGCCACCGTCGGGCTGGTCGTGCCGTACTACTTCTTCACCACCTTCCCTTCCCCTGTTCCTGTACGCCCGCGAGCCTTTCGTCAGCGGGCCAGAGAGGCCTTGACGCCATGACGCGTATCGTGGTCTATGCCATCGCCATCCTCGAGTTCATGCTTGGCCTGTCGGGGCTGTCCATCGGCTCCTTCATCCTCAGCCGCGAAAACTCGACTATGTCGCCCATCTTCACGCCGGTGTTCATGTCAATGATTCCCCTCGCCGTCGCGGGGCCGCTGCTGTTCTTCGGCAAGCCCTGGTCGTACTATGTCCAGTGCGTTGCCCTGGCGCTGTGGGTCATCCTGTTCGCGCTGCTGTCGCGCCCGATGGGTCTGCCCTTTACCAGCCAGCCCGTCCTGACGGTCGTCGCCCTCGCGACCATCCTCGCCATCGTCTTCGCGCTGCCCCCCATTCGCCGCCACTTCGGGGTCGGTGGGTCGGCCGCCAGGGTGGAAGCGGTTCCGCCTGGTCCCTAGCACACAGGCCACACAATCTTCGGCGGTCCGTCACCGCAGCGGGATCTCGGCGCGGCCGAGGTTCTGGAAAGCGCCGCTGGCGTCTTGGGTGTACAGGCCCACGGCGACGTGGCGCGCGTCCTTGCCGTCCGGCATGTCGATGACGTACTCGTCGCGCACGATCTCGCCGGGCGTCCAGCGCGACGTCGGATACCAGCCGTACACCGGGGCGGCGCGGTCGGCCTGGGCGATGATGTCGTCGGGGCTGGCGATGGCGTCCTTGTCCGAGACGTGGACGAAGACACTGTAGTCCTGGCGTGGCTGCTCCGTCGCCTCCCAGTACAGGCTCAGCCGCCAGGCCCGCCCGCCGTCCAGTGGCTCCGCCTGCCAGGCGCGCAGGGTGATTGGCCCCATGGCGACTGGCGCAGCTGAGGGCGGCAGGTCCGCCGCGCTCAGGATGGGCGCATTAGAGACTCGTACCAGGTCGCCGGGAGCCGCGCTCAGGTGGGCGTGGCCCAGGCGATCATCCCACCACTTGAGGGGCAGGGTATAGAAGGTAGACGCCAGGGCGTACACCGGCCGCCCAGCCTTGATCAGCCCCAGGAGATCGGCGCGATGGTCGACGGTCTGCAAGGGAGGCAGCGCGCCCGTCGTTTTGCCATAGTTGAGGACGAAGAAGTCGTTGCCCCACGTCGTCATCAGGACGGGGTCGGGCGGGGCCAAGCCGGTCGCCGCGATGCGCTGAATCAACTCACGGCCGGCCGGGTCGGCGGTCACGGCGCGGATGGCTGGGCCATTCTGTGCGGCCAGGATCACGACGCTGGCCGCCAGCCCCACGGCGGCCAGCCCGGCCAGGACGCGCCCCCGGTCGGCCAGCCATTGGGCCAGCAGCCCCGCGCCCATGCTCAGGGCCAGCACGGCGGGCAGTAGCGCGGCGGGCAGGAAAACGGCGTGGGAGAACAGCGCGGCGAACAGGATATCCGCGCCGAGCAGGGCCAGCAGGGCCAGGGCCAGCCAGCGGCGGCCGTCGTCGAGGAGCGCGGGGGGCGGGGCCGTGGTGTCGCGGCGCGGCCAGGCGACGCCGACGACCAGGCCCAGCAGCCCGGCCCCGGCCAGGGGCCAGGTCAGGTCGCGGGTTAGCCCGCTCAAGGCGCGAACCAGCCCGTCGCCGAAGCTGACGGGGGAGGCGGCGGGCTTGAGCAGGTAGGCGTACTCCTGGGCGCGCACGATGGCCCAGAAGCCGTCCCAGGTGGCGGGTTGGCCGTAGACCCACGGCGCGTGCATGACGGCGCGTAGGGGCAAGTAGAGATACACGAGCAGGGGCAGCAGGAAGGCGGCGCTGGCGAGGAGGAGGCGGGCGGGTCGCTCGCGGACGGCGGCCAGGGCCAGCGGCCAGACGAAGACAGCCAGCGCGCCGACGCCCAGCGCGGCCAGGCGGTGGTGGCCAACGGCGAGACCCAGCGCGACGGCCAGCGCATACAACCAGCGCGGGTCGCGGCTCGCCCACCACCGCGCGCCGAGGACGAAGGCCAGCACGAGCAGGGCCAGCAGCAGGGCGTAGACCTCGGCCACCGAGCCGTAGGCCCACACCGGCTCGACCACGGCCAGCGCCAGGGCGGCCAACATGGCGAGGGGCGGCGCGACGCCGAGCCACAGCAGGAGCCAGTAGACGCCGACCAGGGCGGCCAGCGTCAGCAGGACCGAGAACAGGGACGCGCTCAGCGCGGGCGGCACGCCCACCAGGCCCAGCGCGTGGCTGAAGGCGGCGCCCGCCAGGGAGTACAGAGGATAGCCGGTCGGGTGGGCCGTGCCCCAGGTCGTCAGGACGACCTGGAACTCGCCCGTGTCGTTGACGTACTCGGCGTTGCTGCCGTTGACGTCGCGCTGCGCGGTGAAGGCGTAGAGCAAAGCCAGCAGCGCGACGAGCAGGACGCCCCACAGCCAGGGGCGGCGGTCGCTCATAGCGGAGCTACTTCAGCTTCCGACTCTCCCGCCTGGCGTGGCCGTCCAGGTAGGCCAGCCAGCCCCGCGCCGTGAGCGGGCCGACGTCGTTGTGGGGCACGGTGTCGAAGGTTACAGGCGACCAGGCCAGCCGCCGCGTCAGGTCGATTGTCTCGCCGCGAGTGGCGGCGAACTCGTCGCGCAGCGCGTCCCACGGCGTGGCGCGCGGCGGTCGATAGCCGTCGTACTGGTCCATAACCAGCGGGTGACCCAGCAGCACGCGCAGGCGCGACTGCCCCCAGCGCTCGATACCGATCATGTGTCGTAATACCCGCCGGTTCTCGTAGCTGGGCGGCATCATCGCCAGCTTGCTCTGAAGCTTCTGCCCGCTTACCTGGAGCGCCTCCGCCCACTCCTCGTAACTCTTGCCCTTCGCCGGTCGTTCTAGCGCGACCTGGCCGACGACGTGCCACGCTTGCTCTTTCAAACCCATGCTCGGTGTCTCCTACTCCGCCTGCGCTACACCCGCCGGTTGAATCACCAGACCGCGCAAGACAACCGCGTCCCCCTTGACCACCGCCGGCGCCAGAGTCTGGGGCGCAGTCTGGCGCGGGTCGAGGCTGGCCTCGAAGCGGAACAGCCGCCGCATCTCGGCGGAGCGCGCCGACTGGCGTGGGTCATAGTCCACCAGGCGCATCCCATAGTGTTCCAGTACCTGGGGCAGCTGTTCCAGGCGCTCGTAGAGCAGCTCCGTGTCGTGGGCGCGGGCGTCGGCGGTCAAGCGCTGGGTGAACTCAACCAGCTCGCGTGGGTCGCCGCCGGCCGTGGACGCGGGCTGCTCGGCCAGCCAGCGGTCGATGACGCTCAACTGCGCCGTGAAGTGGGCCAGGAACGCCGCCGCGTCCAGCCGCACCCGATACCAGTCGCCGCCACCCTCGGCCACCTGGGCTGTCGCGCGCGGTCCGCCGCCGAACAGCCGCCGCAGGATGGCCCACATCTGGGCGAGTGCGCCCTGGCGCTGGGAGAAGCGTTCGAGGCGCACGCCCTCCTTGAGGGCGCGCAGCGAGCCGCGCATCACCTCCAGCATGGCCTGGAAGGCGCGCTGCTGAGGCACGGTCAGGTCGCCGCTGACCATGCCCTCCAGCCAGGCCATCTCCTTCACCAGGATCGCCACCGCCTCGTCCACCGTCCCCGCCACCGCCAGCTGTTTCTGGAGCGCAGCTTCCCGCTCGCGATACAGGCTCATCAGGCTTTTCATCGTCGCCCACCCTTCGCCGTCGGCCTGCCCTGGATTATACCGCGTCCGCGCCCTCCTCGGCCAGTGCGCGTGCTACGGCGGCGTACACCTCGGCCACGGCGAAGATCGAATCGATTTCGACGTACTCATCGGCGGCATGCGCCCCGCCACCCTCCGGCCCGAAGACGCACGTCGGAATACCGTAGCCGTTGAGCAGATACGATTCGTTGGCCGGGCCGGATACCGTCAGCGTCGGCTCGCGGCCCAGGCTGCGCGTCGCGGCGTCCCGCAGCGCCACCACCACCGGCGCGGCGGGGGGGTTGTCCGTCGGCGGCGCTTGCACGTCCACCCGATACTCGACGCGCAGGCCCGGCCGCCGCGCCATCACCGCCTCGATGACCGCGCGCACCGCCGCGTCCACGACCTCGCGCGGCACGTCCGGCACGAGCCGAATATCGACGTAGGCCTCGCAGCGGTCGGGAACCATGCTTGGCCCGACGCCACCGCGCAGGATGGTGGGCGTCACCACGGTGCGGAACGGCGCAAACAGCCCCGCCGACGGCGTGTCGAAGCGTAGCCGCTCCAGTTCCAGGGCCACCTCAGCCATACCCGTCGCCGCGTTGACCCCCTGGCCGGCCTGCCATTCCAGCGAGCCGGAATGAACGGCCTGGCCGTGGGCCGTGAGGGCCAGCCGATACAGGCCGCGATGGCCCAGCACAATCTGCTGTGTGCCTGGGTAGGTATAGATGGCCCCCCGCCCGGCCAGCTTGCCGATGGCGTGCAGGTGCTTGACACCCAACACCCCCGTCGCCCCCGCTTCCTCGTCGGGTACGCCGGCCAGGACAACCGGTCGCGCCAGGGGCGGCCCATCCTTGAGCCGCAGCAACGCCGCCAGCGCCGCCGCCAGCCCGCCCTTGTTGTCCACCGCGCCGCGCCCGTACAACCGCCCGGCGTCAATCTCGGCGGCGAAGGGCGGGTGCGCCCAGGCCGTCTCGTCGCCCGCCGCCACGGTGTCGGTGTGCGCCACCAGCAGCAGGCCCGGCGGCCCCGCTGGCCCCAGCCGTACCAGGACGTTGGGGCGGGCCGGGTCGAGGGCTGTCATCTCGACCGCCAGCCCGTGGCGGCGGGCGAAGGCCGCCACCACCTCGGCTACACTACCCTCGGCGTCGACGCCATTGACTGAGCGGGTGCGCACCAGCGTCTGCAACAGGCCAACGATCTCGTCGTGGGGAAGGGGCGTCAGGCTGCTCATGGCTAACCTCTATTTGTCCTGCTTCTTCTTGCCGCGCCAGATACCCTGCGGTATCAGCCAGACGAGATTTGCCCCTTGCAGCGTCGCATTGGCGACATCCACGCGCGCCAGGGCCGCCTTGGGTAGGTCCAGGCCAATCGGCGAGCCGCTGATGAGCACGCCGATGGTGTGACTCATGCTCGGCTCGTGGCCGACCAGCATGACCTGACGCAGGCCCTCGCCGCCGACCCGGTCAGCGGCCAGGCGTAGCGCCTCGGCCAGCGCGCCCGCGCTGAAGCCCAGCCCCAGCAGCGGCGTCTCGACGACCGGCGCGCCGAGCTGCGCGGCGACCAGATCGGCTGTCTGCCGCGCGCGCGGCAGCGGGCTGGTGATAATCACATCCAGCTGCGCGAGGCCGTCGAGGGCGCGGGCGACACGCCGGACGCCCTTGATGCCCTTGTCGGTCAGCGGGCGCGCGTCGTCGTTGCTTTCGTAGCCCGGCGCACCGTGGGCGACGGCGATGCCGTGGCGCAGGAACAGGAGTTGCATACCTCACCTCCTGGGGGCGTGTAACCTGTCTCAGCCAGTGTAGGGGCGACCTCGCCCCCTGTCAAGCGGCGCGCGAATTGCGGTTTCGCCAGAGGGTGCTACAATACCAGCGTGACCGACCTGCATAGGAAACGCTCATGACCGACACAAACCTTGTCTCGCTGTGGCCCTACGAGCCGCCCGGCATGCGCCACCTGGGCGTCATCGACCTCGGCTCCAATACGACCCGCCTAGTCATCTACGGCTACGTACCGGGCCGCGCCTTCCGCATCGAGGACGCTATCCGCGCCCCGGTGCGTCTCAGCGAGGGCATGGGCGATACCGGCGTCTTGCGCGCCCGCCCCATTCAGCGCGCCATCGACGCCCTGCGCCTGTTCAAGCAGCACGCCGACGCCTATCACCTCGCCGATCTTATCTTCGTCGCCACCGCCGCTACCCGCGATGCCGTCAACGGCGAGGAGTTTCTAGCCCGCCTACGCGCCCAGACGGGTCTCAACCCGCGTATCCTCAGCGGCGAAGAAGAAGCTTACTACGGCTATGTCGCCGCTGTCAACAGCCTCACCTTCCGCGACGGCCTGGTCGTCGACATCGGCGGCGGCAGTGTCGAGCTGACCCGCGTCGCCAATCGCCGCATGGAACATGCCAGCAGCCTGCCCTTCGGGGCCGTGCGCGTGACGGAGCGCTACCTGCATACCGACCCGATCAAGAAGGGCGAGATGAACACGCTGCTGCGGGAGACGCGCGACGCCCTCAAGCAGGTGAGTCATCTGGCGGGCGGCGGGACGATGGTGGGCATGGGCGGCACGGTGCGCGCCCTGGCGAAGATGGATCGCGCCTCGAACCCCTCCCCCATCGACGACCTGCACGGCTACGTCCTGCCCAAGAGCAGTATCGACCGCATCATCGAGCTGCTGCGCGAGCTGCCGGTGGCGCGACGCTCCAGTCTGCCCGGCCTCAGCATCGACCGCGCCGATGTCATCCTGGGCGGCGCGGTGGTTCTCCAGACCGTCATGGACCTGGGCGGCTTCAGCGCATGCACGGTCTCCAACCAGGGCATTCGCGAGGGACTATTCTATGAGCGGTTCCTGGTGGGCGAGCAAGCCCCCACCTCTCCCGCCGACCCGCCGCTGCTGGAAAACCTGCGCGAGTTCGGCGTGTATAATCTGGTGCAGCTGTACGGCGGCAATATCGATCACTTCGCCCGCGTCCGCGACCTGGCTCTATCCCTGTTCGACCAACTGACCTCCCTCCACGGCTACGGCGTGTTCGAGCGCGACGTGCTGAGCGCGGCCGCCTGGCTCCACGACGTCGGCGTGGTGGTCGATTACTGGGAGCATCATCGGCACTCGGCGTACATTATTCTCAACGCGCCCATGCCGGGCTGGTCCCATCGCGAGCTGGCCCTGATTGCCCTGCTGGCCCGCAACCACCGCAAGGGCAGCGTCAGCATGGGCGGGCTGAGCGGCGTGCTAGAGAGCGGCGACGCTGAGCGCGTCGAGAAGCTGTCGGCCCTGTTGCGCCTGGCCGAATACCTGGAGCGTGGCAAGACCGGCGTCGTCACCGGCGTCCACGCCCACGTCGGTCCCGGCTGGGTACAGGTGGAAGCCGCCACGCGCGGCGACGCCAGCGTCGAGATTTGGGAGGCCAACCGCAACACTGACCTGTTCCAGCGCGCCTACGGCCGCGAGATGGAGGTCATGGCCGGGGCCGCCTCGCCCCCCTCGGCCCCATAGCCCATGTCACATCCCGGTCTCACCCGGTGGGTGACGCGGCTGGTCTGGGTTGCTCTCCTGCTCCTGACTCTTCCGGTTTTCGTCTACGTCGTCGTCCGCATGGCCTACGCGCCGGGCATCCAGTACAACGAGGGGTGGAACACGTATCACACGGCGCGCCTGCTGGCGGGTGAGCCGCTCTACACCCCGGTCCAGCCCCAGCTGCCCCTCATCCCCAACAACTATCCGCCCACGTCCTTCTTCGTGACCGGCGCCCTGTCGCCTATGTTCGGGTCCATCCTGCTAGCGGGCCGGGTGGTATCCCTGGCGTCGTTGTTGCTGGTCGCGGCCCTGATTCTTAGCATGCTTCGCCACGAAACGCGGCAGCCCCTACCCGCGGCGTCGGGCGCATTACTGTGGCTGGCCTTGCTGGTCTATACAGCGAACGAGTGGGCGGCCAGCCACGAGCCGCAACTCCTGGGTCACGTCCTGTCCACCCTGGCCCTGGCCCTGTACGTGCACTGGAAACCGGCCATCACGTCGCGGCGGGCCGTGGCGCTGGCCTTGCTGTGTGTTCTTGCCCTCACCGTCAAGCATATCCTGCTGCCCATCCCACTCACCCTGGGCCTCGTCCTGCTGGTCAATCACCGCCGCGCCTTCTGGATCTACGCCGCGACGGGCCTGGCTGCCTCGGCCGCCTTCCTGGCCGCGTGGTAGGTGTGGACCAGTGGCGTCTTCGTCTCCAACGTTATCGACTTCGACCGCCAGGGTACTCTTGCTCGCGTCTACCGCGAGGTGGGTAACCTGTTTCGGCGCGACATAGCCTGGCCGATCCTGTTGCCCGCCCTGGTGATTCCGTGGCGGGCGACGCGCTGGGGCTGGGCCTTGCTCTACTTCGGCCTGTCCCTGGGCCTGGGCATCTACTGGGCGCAAGGCTCCGGCGTCAGCCGCAACAGCTGGTTCGACCTGTTCGTCGCGGCGTCGATTCTGTTCGGGCTGATGATGGGATCGCTAACGAAGATGGGACGGACGCGCCGGGCCTTCGCCCTCGCCAGCGCCGCGCTCATCCTGCTGCCCTTCGCCTGGGGCGCGTGGAACGATTTGAGCGATGTGGTTGACTATGCCCACCTGCGCGAGCAGGACGCGGCATACCGCGAGGACGTGGCGTTGCTGCGATCCATCGAAGGCCCGGTCCTCACCGAGGACATCCTGCTGGCGTACGACGCGGGCAAGGATTTCCTGGCCGATCCCTTCCTGGTTACGCAACTGATGGTGTCGGGGCGGATTCCCGAAGACGCGCTTCTGGGGCCGATCCAGCGCCAGGAGTTCAGCGTGATCGTGCTCACCTCCGACCTTCGCCGTCGGCTGCGCGCCCTGAACCTGGATGCTCCCCCAACCCCGCCCCGCAGACCACCGCCGCCGAGCGCTGGACCGACAATACACTGCGTGCCATCCTGGAATATTACCAGCCCCTCAGCACGGGGCGCAGCACGCACTACTTCTACGTCCCGCGCCGCTAGCCCGCGCTCGGCCGCGTCTCGTGGCCTTGCGGCGCGAGCAGGGCAGGTCTAGCGGGCGAGACGTGGCGGGTGGGGGCGGGTCTATAATGGCGCGCAGGCGGTCGCTCTCGCTGCGCCAGCTAAACCTGTCGCGGTCCGTCACCAGTAGCTGACGGTTGGCCTCGGCGCCAACGACGACGGCGGGCCGGAAGCGGGGCAGCGTAATCTGGAAGGTAGGCCCCACACGGCGGTACATGATCGTCAGGGCCGTGAGAAGGGAGCGGTCCCTGACCAGTTCGCGCAGCACCTGGCGGCCGGTCTGGAGGTCCGCCACCGGCAAGGGGGCCGGGGCAGAGGTCTCGAGCGCCATCCAATCCCCGGCCTCAGGGTTGATGAACGCGGCAGTAGGCCGAGGCGGGCAGGGCGCGGTTGCGGCAGGGTGCGCCCGATTTCGTCACGGCATGGCAGCTCTCGGCGCGTGTGTGCTGCGCGCCATTTGCCCCAGCGCGCGTGGACGCGGGGGCCGGTGGGCTTGCGATCTCGCCTAGCGGCGTCACGCTCGCCGGCATCGGGTCGTCGAGGCCCGATGTCAGGTCGGACTCAACCGTCGGGTAGGTGCGGACCGTGGCGGGGCGCGCCGCCTCTTCTTCCAGGGCGTCCAACTGCTTATTCCACGCTTCGGCCTGCTGCACCTCTTCCACCAACAGCATCATCTCGCCGAACTCACGCTCGAAGTCCGCTGCCAGGGCGTCGGGGTCGGGCAGCAGCCCCGCGTCCGTCGCGAACCCAACCACGACGCGGTTGTCGTAGCTGAGGATGCTCACCCCCAGGCCGACCTTCCCCGACTGGGGAACCCAGAAGATAAGCTCGCGGATGGGCAGGCCCGCCAGGTAGATCGTCTCGCGCGGGCCGGGCACATTGGTCATCACGGCGGTCGCCTTCGTGCCGAAGATCTCGATGAGCATATCCTGGGCGTCCTCGGGTATCATGCCCGCCACATTCAGCAGGCCGAAGGTGACGACCGCCTCAGGCGAATCCTTGATGTTATCCATGCGCCGCTTCAACTCTTCCATACGGTCGACCGGGTCCTCGATGCCCAGCGGCAGCGCCAGGAAGACCAGGCCAAACTGGTTGCCCAACTTGGGCTTGACGTCCAGCGGCCGCAGATTGACGGGGATGACGGCGCGGATATTCAGGTCCTCGACGGGCTGATCGTGCTCGAGGAGATAGCGGCGCAGCGCGCCCGCCACCGCCGTCAGCAGGACGTCGTTCACCGTCCCATTCATGGCCTTGCCTACGGTCTTCACGTCGGACAGCGGGATAAGATCGGTCCAGGCGGCGCGCTTTTCTTTGCCCAGTGGCCCCTTGAAGATGGTCTGGGGATCGGGGGGCATGAGGGCCAGCTTGCCCACGGTGGCGGCGGTGCTGCCGCTCAGCCTGGCGGCCTTGATCACGTGACTCGGATGAATCAGCGCGTCCACCCCAGCGTGAAGCACCGTGCCCGCCATCTTCTGTGCCCCGCGCACCGTGCCCGTCACCGGCTTGAGTAGATTGGCGATCGGATTGCCGCCTCGGCGCGGCGGCTCCGGCTCGGCCGGCCGCGGCGGTGGGTTGGGGGTCGGGTCGGTCATGGACAGCATCACCGATACCAGGGCGATGCCGTCGGCGATGCTGTGGTGCAGGCGCGGGATGATGGCCGAGCAGTGACCCTCGAAATCCTGGACAATGTGAAACTCCCAGGGCGGCCGCGACAGGTCCAGCGGCGTGCTCATCAGGTGGCTTGCCAGCCGCTGCAGCATGTCCTTGTCGCCCGGCGGCGGCAGGCGAAAGACACGGACGTGATTGTCAAGGCTAAAGTTGGGATCGGTCTGCCAGCGGGGATTCTGGCCGGGCAGGGCCGGATCAATCACGCGCTGGGTGAAACGCTCATAAGTCAGGAAACGCTCGCGGAGCATCTGCTTGACGCGGGCGACATCCAGGGGCGCGTCGAAGATCATCACGCCCGTGATCATCATCAAGTTGTTGCGCTCTTCCATGCGAAGCCACGCCGTATCCACGTTGGACATGCTATCGGTGCGCGTGCGTCGTCCGGCCATACCGCCTCCGGGCTGGGGGGTGCGAGTCTCGTATCCGCAAGTATGGCCCAAATGTCCTTGTCCGGCAAGCGGAGAGCGGGGAGAGTGGAGCGTGAAACGTGAGGCGTGCAACGTGAGAATCCTCGTCGTGTCTCCGTTGCATGGGGTGTCATCCACACGAATGACCCGCGTTCCCCCAGACAGGTGGTGACGGGAGAACCGACCCTGTGATAGACTGTCGAGTCGAGAAACCCGAAAGGAGCGACAGCCTATGATTGTCGGCATGGACTTTGGCACTACCAACTCCGGCATGGCCGTCTACGATGGCCGCCAGGTGCGCCTGCTGCCCATCGACCCCGCCAACGCCAACCCCGCCGTCGCCCGCAGCGCGCTCTACATCACCAACGACCAGCGCGTCGCCATCGGTCGCAACGCAGTCTCCCGCTATTTCGAGCAGAACCTGGGGCGGCCCATCCGCCTCGAACGGGTGTGGGTCGGCGAGATCGAGATGGTCTTCGCCGAGCTACCCGCCTTCATTCGCGACGTGTACGCCTGGGTCGATGCCCTGTCACCCGGCCGCCTGTTCCTATCCTTCAAAACCGCGCTGCGCGAGGCTCACTACCCCGGCACCGTCGTCGGCCAGTTCTTCCTGCCCCTCGAAGACCTCATCGCCGCCTACCTGTACGCCACCAAGCGCCGCGCCGAGGCCGCCCTGGGCCGCGAGGTGCGCGACATCGTGTTGGGGCGGCCAGTGCGCTTCGCCACTGACCCCCAGGCCGACGCCGTGGCCCAGGAGCGGCTCATCGAGGCCGCGCTGCGCGCGGGCTACGAGACGGTCTACCTGGAGTACGAACCCATCGCCGCCGCCTTCCACTACGCCGCCAGCGCCACGGGCGACCAGCGCATCCTGGTCTTCGACTTTGGCGGTGGCACACTGGACATTACCATCATGCGCGTCCAGGGCACGCGCCGCGAGGTCCTGGCGACCGGCGGCCTACCCATCGCCGGCGACGTCTTCGACCAGAAGCTGCTACGCGCGCGCCTGGCCCGCCACTTCGGCGAGGGCAGCGTCTACGGCCCCGCCGATGCGCCGCTCCCCGTGCCCACCTGGATCTACGACACCCTGGCCGACTGGCAGAGCCTGATTGAGCTGCAATTGCCGGAGCGGGTACGCATGCTGCGCGACATCGAAGCCACCTCCCGCGCCCCGCGCCAGATTCAGAATCTCATCGCGCTGGTCACCGGCAACTACGGCCTGCGCATGTTCGAGGCCGTCGAGGCCGCCAAGCGCCGCCTATCCGACCTGCCCGACACCGACATCCGCCTGGTGACTGACCGCTTCGGGGTGCGCCAGCCGACCAGCCGCGCCGACTTCGAGACCATCATCCGCCCGGAGATCGACGCCGTTGACCGCCTGGTGGATGAGACCGTCGCCCGCTCCGGTCTGCGCCGCCAGGACATCGACGTGGTCATCCGCACCGGCGGCTCGTCGCAGATTCCCGCCTTCCAGGCCCTGCTGGCCCGCAAGTTCGGCGCGGACCGCGTGCGCAGCATCGACACCTTCAGTTCGGTCACGTCGGGCCTGGGCATCATCGGCCACGGCATCCAGGCGGGCGACATCGACGCCCGCCCCTACCGCCGCAATGGAGCCATCCACGCCGCTATGACCTACGAGCAGCCCCGCGTCGACCCCGTCAACCTGTCCCTTCTCAAGCGGCGCATGGACGACGAGGCGCGCGACGAGGGCGCGGCGGGCGCGCTCGGCCTGGTTCTCTATGGCGGCCACCGCGTCGCCGCCGCCCCCGATGCCCTCGATTGCGCCCCGGATGCCGGTATCCCCCTGGCGGCCGTCAACCCAGACCCGGACCTGACGCCCCAGGCGGTCCTGGCCGCCACGCCCGACGAGCCAATCATCATCGCCACGTCGCGCTATCGTCTGCTGCTGACCTCGCCGCGCCAGCTTGCCAGCCTGCAAGAGGGCGGTTTCGCCCGCGCCGACCTGCGCGACTTCGAGCCGGGCGAGGAGATGTGCGCCGTGGCCCGCTGGGGCGACGCACGGGACGCCGCCCGCCTGTTGCTGGTGACAACGAGGGGCTTCGGCCGCGCCCTGAACATGAGCCTCAGCCGCGCCGCCATCGAGGGGCCGCGTCCGCTGCGCCTCGACTGGCCCATGCCCAACTGGCCGGCCGCCCTTCTGGGCGTCAACCCCGACGGTCAGGTTCTCGTTATCACCAACACGGGGCGCGCGGCGCGGGTGGCCGTCGCTCACCTGTCGGTGCAGGGGATGCAACTGGTCAAGGTAAGCAAGGCGAAGGGGGAGCGGGTCGCGGCGGTGGTGGGGGTCAGTAGCGGGCGCGATCAGATTCTCGTGCTGACGACGGACGGCTACGCCCGTCGCTTCCCTGCCAACAGCCTGCCCCTGGCGACGGAGCCGGGCGGCGGCCAGGTCATCGGGCGGCGGCCGGTGGCGGGCGCGGCGCGGGCGCAGCCGGGCGACCGGGTGTGGGCCGTGACGACCCAGCGCCTCGCGCCCCTCGACCTCCAGCGCATCCGACCGGAGACGACCCCCACCACCAAAAGTCAGCCCGTCGTGAGACTCGCCGAGGGGGAGACGGTGACAGCGATGCTGGTGGCAGGAGGTGAGCAGAGAAGGGCGAAATGGGGCATATCTGGGAATGAAGGATGCGAAAGCAGGCAAGCAGATGAGGGATTCTAGCCTACTACGTC
>CAZJJF010000028.1:0-17989 GCA_964546245.1 uncultured Anaerolineales bacterium | reverse complement strand
GCGCGACACCCGCAGTGGAGCCACGTGGTCGACGGCCTACCAGCCTACCTGCCACGCCCTCGACGGCTACCGAGCTACCTATGGGCTGGACAAGGTGGAGTTTCACCAACGCTTCGCCGGCATCGACACGCGGATGGAGATCACGGTCTCGCCTGAGGATGACGCCGAGGTGCGGCGCATCACCCTGACCAACCAGACCAGCGAACTCCGCGAGATCGAGGTCACCAGCTACAGCGAGGTCGTGCTGGCCCCCCAGGGCGCCGATGAGGCCCACCCCGCCTTCAGCAACCTGTTCGTCGAGACGGATGTCGTCCCCGACAGTGACGCCCTACTGGCGACGCGCCGACCGCGCTCGGCCGATGAGGCGCGGCGCTGGGCCGTGCATGTCGTGGCGGTGGACGGCCACACAGTCGGCGCGACCCAGCATGAGACGGACCGCGCGCGCTTCGTGGGGCGCGGCCGCACGGCCGCCGCCCCCGCCGCGCTGGGCGAGGCTCTCTCGAATACCACCGGCGCCGTGCTCGACCCCATCTTTAGCCTGCGGCGCACGGTCCGCATCGTGCCAGGCGGCAGCGTCCAGGTATCCTTCACCACCGCCGTGGCCGACAGCCGCGAGCAGGCCTTGATCCTGGCCGACAAATACCACGACTACCCCGCCGTGACGCGCGCCTTCGAGATGGCCTGGACACAGAGCCGCGTCGAGTTGCGCCATCTCAACCTCAACCCCGATGCAGCCCAGAACTACCAGCGGCTGGCCTCGGCTCTGGTGTACACTGACCCACGTCTACGTGCCCGGCCGACCGTCCTCACCCGGAACAGCGAGGGCCAGCCGCGCTTGTGGGCCTATGGCGTCTCCGGCGACGTGCCTATCGTTCTTGCACGCATCACGAGTAGCCAGGAGTTGTCGCTGGTTCGCGAGCTGCTCCAGGCCCACGAGTATTGGCGGCTCAAGGGGCTGGCCGCCGACCTGGTCATCCTCAACGAGCACGCCTCCGGTTACTTGCAGGGCATCCAGGACCAGATTCTGGCGCTGTGCCAGGCGGGCAGCGCGGGGGCATGGCTGAACCGGCCCGGCGGCATCTTTGTCCTGCGCGCCGATACCATGTCTGCTGCGGACCGCGTCCTGTTCCAGACCATCGCCCGCGCCGTCTTCCACGGCCAGAACGGCGAACTGGCCCAGCAGTTGGCCGCCCAGGAATGGCCACCCGCGAATCGCACGGCGACTCCCAGCGAGTGGCCTGCGCCTAGCGTCGCTGCGCCCAGCGTCGGCGTGCCGTCCGCGGCGTCGGGTCAGTTCGCCCCCGACAGCGACGAGTACGTCATCGATCTCCAGGCGGGACAGGCGACGCCCGCGCCCTGGATCAACGTGGTCGCCAACGAGAATTTCGGCTTCATCGTCTCCGAGCGCGGCGCGGGCTTCACCTGGTCCGAGAACAGCCGTGAGAACCGTCTGACCCCCTGGTCCAACGACCCCGTCGTGGACCCGTCGGGCGAGGCTATCTACCTGCGCGACGAGGACAGCGGCAGGCTGTGGTCGCCGACACCCCAGCCCGTGGGGGAGGGCGCGTATCGCGTGCGCCACGGGTTTGGCTACTCCCTGTTCACGCACGAGCGCGACGGCATCGAGAGTGAACTGAGCCTGAGCGTGCCCCGCACCGACTCCGTCAAGCTGATGCGCCTGCGGCTGCGCAACACCTCCGACCGCCCGCGCCGGCTGTCGGCTACCTTCTTCGCCGAGTGGACGCTGGGCGTCTTCCGCGACCGCATGGCCCCGTTCATCATCACTGAGCAAGATGCCGCCACAGGCGCGCTGCTGGCCCACAACCCCTACAACAACGAGTTCAGCGCGCGCGTTGCCTTTGCCGCCGCCGATACGCCCGTCGACGACTGGACGTGCGACCGCCGCGACTTCCTCGGTCGCCACGGCGACCGCCGCTGGCCGGCCGCCCTGCGCCGCCGCGCCACCGCCCCTGGCCGCGCGGGCGCGGGTCTTGATCCATGCGCCGCGCTGCGTCGCCAGCTGGACCTGGCCCCCGGCGAGGCGCGCGAGATTGTCTTCCTGCTGGGCGAGGGGGCAGATCGGGGCGACGCCCAGCGCCTGGTGACTCAATACCGCGATCCGGCCGCGGCTACGGCCGCCGAAGGCGAGGTCAAGACCTGGTGGCGCAACCTGTTGGGGACGGTGCGTGTCGAGACACCGCAGCCCGACCTGAATGCCCTGCTCAACGGCTGGCTGCTGTATCAGACCCTGGCCTGCCGCGTGTGGGCGCGCTCCGCCTTCTACCAATCGGGAGGGGCCTTCGGCTTCCGCGATCAGTTGCAGGATGTCATGGCCCTGACCCTGGCCGCGCCCGATATCACCCGCGCGCACCTTCTGCGCGCGGCAGGGCGGCAGTTCGTGGAGGGTGACGTTCAGCATTGGTGGCACCCACCCACCGGCCGCGGCATCCGCACCCGCTTCTCCGACGACTATCTGTGGCTGCCCTTCGTCACCCACGTCTATCTGACTTCGACCGGCGATGCGTCTATTCTGGATGAGACGCTGCCCTTTCTGGAAGGCCGCCCGCTGGCCGACGGCGAGGCCGAGTACTACGATACGCCGACGGTGTCGGCCGAGCGCGGCTCCCTGTACGAGCACATCGTGCGCGCCCTGGAGCATGGCCTGCGCTTCGGCGCGCACGGCCTGCCCTTGATGGGCGCGGGCGACTGGAACGACGGCATGAACCGCATCGGTGACGGCGGCCAGGGCGAGAGCGTGTGGGTCGGCTGGTTCCTGTACCTGAACCTGGTCCAGTGGGCCGAGCAGGCCGCCGCGCGCGGCGACAACGAACGCGCCCAGCGCTATCGCGCCCAGGCCGAGCGGCTACGCGCCGCCCTCGAAGCCCACGCCTGGGACGGGGCATGGTATCTGCGCGCCTTCTACGACGATGGCACGTCCCTCGGCTCCGCCCAGAGCGACGAGTGTCGCATCGACTCGCTCACCCAGTCGTGGGCGGTCATCTCCGGCGCCGCCCCCCTGGACCGCGCGCGGCAGGCGCTGGCCGCGGTGGACGAGCATCTGGTCGACCGCGACAACCACCTGATCAGGCTCTTCACGCCGCCCTTCAATCACACCGACCACGATCCCGGCTACATCAAGGGTTACGTGCCCGGCGTGCGCGAGAACGGCGGCCAGTATACCCACGCCGCGCTGTGGGTGGTGTGGGCCTACGCCCAGTTGGGGGATGCTGAGCGCGCCGCCGAGCTGTTCGCCTTTCTCAATCCGGTGGCCCACAGCCGGGACGACGAGGCGCGCTACCAGGTCGAGCCATACGTGGTTGTCGCCGATATCTATACGGCTTCTCACCACGTGGGGCGCGGGGGGTGGACGTGGTACACCGGCTCGGCGGGGTGGATGTATCGCCTGGGTATTGAGATGCTGCTAGGGCTGCGGAAAGAGGGCGATCGCGTCACCATCACGCCCTGCATCCCGGCGGCGTGGCCCGACTATCGCGTGGTGTATCGCTACGGGACAGCGGTCTACGAGATAACCGTGACGGCCGGGACTGGCTCGGCCTCCCCGCGTGTTGTTGCTGACGGCAGTGTATTGCACGAGGGACGGGTGAACCTTATCGACGATGGCAGTACCCATAAGGTGGAGGTCCATTGGCATCGCACTTCAGCTGGGCCAGGCGGTACGGAGCAGGGATAGCCCCAACGCGATCATCGACACGTTGACGACCTGGCGGGCGCGGCTGGGGTCCAACCAGCGGTCGAGCCAGCCGCCCACGCCAACCCCTAGCACGAAGGCGGGCACGGACAGGGCGAACAGGCGCAGGATGTCGTTGTCGATGTGGCGGGTGAGAGCGTGGGTGGCGGCGGTGAAGGTGTAGGTCACCACGAACAGGGATTGCAGGATACCCCGGAACGTGTCGGGCGGCCAACGGCGTAGCGAGCCGTACAGGACGAGGGCCGGTCCCGGTACGTTGTACGCACCCGCCAGGCAGCCCGCGATGAACCCGGCCGGGTAGCCCCACTGGGGACCGATGGGTCGTCCGACGTTGGGGCGGAGGAGGCTGAAGCTCGCGTAGGCGATGAGCAGGATGCCCAGCCCTGCCTTGACGACATCCTCGTTGACGCTCGACAGCAGCCACACACCGACCGGCACGCCCACGATGGCGACAAGGGCCAGCACGCGCAACTCGCGTGTGTCGACCGCCTTGCGATTGCGCACCGCGTTCACCAGCGACACCACAAGGCCGATCAAGGCGACCAGGGGCGCGGCGGTAGGCAGGCCCAGCAGCAGCACGGCCAGGGGCATCATAATGAGGGAGAAGCCGAAGCCGCTGACCGTCTGGACGGCGGCGGCCAACGCCACGCTGAGCAGGAGGGGGAGAAGATCGCCCATGTCTCTAGTGTAACATGCTCCCCCAAAATTAGCCAGCAAAATGGATTGACTGATCAATCTATTTTTGGTATAGTGGAGGCATGCCGACCGCCACGCCGCCCCGCAAGCGGGTCCACAACCCCGACCTCAAGAAGGCCCTCGTGCTGGAGAGTGCGACGGCCTTGTTCATCGAGCGCGGCTTCGACGCGGTCTCCATGCGCGACATTGCCAGCCACTCCGGCGTGTCCCAGAGCCTCATCCATCACTACTTCGGCAGCAAGGAAGGCCTGTGGGGCGAGGTGAAGCGGGCTTGCTACGATCCCTATCTCACCGCGCAGCAGGCGCTGATGGATGCTGCCGACGTGGACACCCGCGCCTTCGTCGACCACTCCGCCCGCGCCCGCTTCCATTTCTTCCAGACCAACCCCCGCGTCATTCGCCTCCTCCAGTGGCTGCAACTCATGGCCGATCCCCTGGGTATGGAGACGGGGCAGGACACCGGCCCCCGCCTGCTGGCTCGTATCCGCCAGGCCCAGGCCGATGGCGACATCCGCGCCGACATGGAGGCCGAGAACATCGCCGCCATTGCCCTGGCCCTCACCACCTACTGGTTCCAAAACCGCCACGTCATCCAGCATATGGCTGACCTGTCCGACGAGGACCTGGCGGCCGCCGACCAACGCTACCTCGACGCCGTCCTCAAGTTCCTGAGCAGCGGCCTGCGCCTGAGCGACCAGCAGGCCTGACGGGCTCTGCCCCACCCGCACAAAGGAGTGCTTATGACTGACATCACCGGGGGTGAACTGCTGCTGCGAAGTCTGCACGCCGAGCGGGTGCGCTACGTCCACGCCATCACCGATGGCACGTATATGGTGTTCCTGGAGGCCCTGGAACGCCTGGGCGACGAGTTCGGGATGCGCCTGGTCGTCCCGCGTCACGAGGCCGCCGCCGCCCACGCCGCCGATGGCTACACCCGCGTGACGGGCGAGCCAGCCGTGGTCATGGCCTGCGCCGGGCCGGGCGCGGCCAACCTCCTGGCGGGCCTCATCTGCGCCGAGGCCGAGGGCAGCCCGGTCGTCGCCATCACCACCATGCGCCGCAGCGCCATCAGCGACGACTACCGCCACCTGGGCGGGACGCAGTCACCCAACCACGCCGCCCTGTTTGCGCCCGCCGTCAAGTGGAGCGGGCGGGTCAGCCACTGGCAGCACATCCCGGATATGGTGCGGCATGCCTTCCGCGTCGCCCTGGCCGGTCGCCCCGGCCCAACTCACCTGCTTATCCCCGAAGACGTCCTGGCCCAGCGCGGCGAGCTGGAGAGCGTCGCGTTGTGGCCGCCGCAGCGGTCGCGCCTGACCGCCCGGCCCCAGGCGGATGTCGATCTGGTGCGCCAGGCAGCCGAGCGTCTGGTAAATGCCCAGTTCGTCAACATCCACGCCGGCGGTGGGGCCAGTCGGTCGGGGGCGGGGGATGAGGTGGTAGCCCTGGCCGAGCATCTGGGCGCGGCCATCACCAACACGGTCAGCGCGCGCGGCATCGTGCCCGAGGACCACCCCCTGTTTCTGTCGCCCCTATGCATTGCCGCCTTTGCCGCCCACAACACCGCCGATGTGTTGCTGACCGTCGGCACGCGCATCGGCGAGCTGGCGATGTGGGGCCGCTCGCCCGCCTGGGGCGACCCGGCCCAGCAGGTGATGATTCAAATCGACGCCGAGGCGACGAACATCGGCCTCAATCGCCCGGTGGACGTGCCTCTGGTAGGCGATGCGAAGGCTGTGCTGGGGCAATTGTTGGACGAGGTGCGCCGCCTGACGCCACCGCGCCAGCCCAACCCGGTGCTGATGGGCCTGCGCCCCATGCAGGATGACTGGCGCAGGGAGCTAGACGAGCGTGTGGCCGACCGCACACGGACGCCATTGCTGACCGGGCAGATCTATCAGATCGTCCACGAGACCTTCCCCCCCGACACCATCCTGGCCCTGGATGGCGGCAATACGGTGCTGTGGGGGCAGCACTACATCCAACCGCGTCGCCAGCGGTCGGTGCTGTACACGGCCAATATGGGCTATCTGGGCACGGGGCTACCCTTCGCCCTCGGCGCAAAGCTGGCCGCCCCCGACCGCCCCGTGGTATGCGTGACGGGCGACAGTGCGTTCGGCTTCAACATGCAGGAGTTGGAGACGGCGGTGCGCGAGAGGCTGCCTGTGGTAGTCATCGTCGCGGTGGACGGGGCCTATGGCATGGAGAAGTCGGCCCAGCAGCGCGTCTTTGGCCGCGAGGCCCCCTGGTTCCACCACGATCACGCGCCGGTCCGCTACGACCAGGTCGCCGTAGCGATGGGCTGCCACGGCGAGTACGTCGAGCGCGCCGCTGACCTGCCTGCCGCGCTGGCCCGGGCCGTCGAGAGCGGCCGGCCGGCCGTGGTCCACGCCGTGGTGGACCCGGTTGCCAACGTCGACCCGCCGGGCATGTGGCTGTGGGCGGCGGCCCGCTCCGGCAATCTCAATCTGTGATGCGCACCATGGTGATGGAGGTGTCGCTGCCGCGGCTGGCGCTGACAAAGGCGCTGGCGAAGCTGTGGCCGGCTGCCTACTTCGGGCCGCAATCGACGCTGCGGCTGACGAATCTGCCTGACCCACCCCTGCCCGCCCCGACCTGGCTGCGGGTCCGCAACAACTTGTGCGGTATCTGCGGCAGCGATCTCCACGAGATCTTCATTGACGCGGGCCTGGACGTCGCGCCGCTGGCTCTGCCCGCCCACCAGCGTATCTACCTGGGCCACGAGATGGTGGGCGAGGTGGTCGAGGTTGGCGCGAGCGTCACGCAGGTCCAGGTCGGCGCGCGGGTTGTGCGCTGGGGGCGGGTGAACGACTGCATCGCGCGGGGTCTCGCGCCGTCCTGCCCTGCCTGCGCGGCAGGACGGCGTGAGCTATGCGCCCATGCCTCCGACCCACTGGCCTACGAGGCGATTGGCGGCGGCTTCGGCGACAGCTACATCGCGCCCGCCGCCACCCTCGTGCGCGTGCCCGACGGGGTGAGCGACGAGCAGGCCATCTTCGCCGAGCCGACCGCTGTCGCTATCCAGGCCGCGCTGCGCCGCCTACCCGCGCCGGGCGAGCGGGTCCTCGTCCTGGGCTGCGGAACCATCGGCTTCCTGCTGCTCCAGGCGCTGCGGCTGCTGGCTCCCGACGCCGAGGTAACGGCCCTGGCCGAGTTCGAGTGGCAGGCCGATCTGGCAAAGCAGTTTGGGGCGCGCCACATCCTCCTGCGCGGGGCGGACGTCTACCAGGCCGCCGCCGACCTGACCGGCGCGAGCCTGCATGCGCGGCGGCGCGACAACCGCATGCTCATGGGCGGCTTTGATGTGGTCTACGACGTGGTGGGTATTGCCGCGACGCTAACCGATGCCTTGCGCCTGACGCGGGCGGGGGGCACGGTGGTCCTGGTCGGGGTGAGCCTGCATCGGCTAAGGGTGGACCTGACCCCGGTGTGGTACCAGGAAGTGAATCTGCTGGGGGCGATGGGCCACGGCCTGGCGCGCTGGCAGGGCGAGGAGATATCGGGCTTCGAACTGGCCCTGCGCTGGATGCGCGACGGCCAGCTGTGTGTGACGCCTCTGCTGACCCATCGCTTTCCGCTGGACGCCTACCGGGAGGCGTTTGCGACGGCTGTGGACAAGCGAGGGGCGCAGTCCATCAAGGTGGCGTTCGACCTGCGCCAGGGCTAAGCCCAGGAGGGAGCCATGTCTGCCCCGAGTGTTGTCGCGAGCGCCTCGACGCGCCGCGAACGGTGGTCGTGGTATCTGTACGATTTTGGCAACTCGGCCTACGCTTCCGTGGTCATTCTGGCCGTCTACTCGGCCTATTTCAAGACGACGGTGGTGGGTGGGGCGGAAGGCTCGCGGCTGTGGGGTCTGGCCATCGGTGTCGCTATGCTAGCCGTGGCCCTGATGTCGCCGGTGCTAGGCGTCATCGCCGACTACACCGGCTCCAAGAAGCGCTTCCTGTTCTTCTTCACTGCCCTGGCCGTCGCGTTCACGGCCGGCCTGTCCCTGGCCGGTCCCGGCGCGATTGCCCTGGGCATGGGCTTCTTCATCCTGGCCGAGATCGGCTACCGCGCCGCCCAGGTCTTCTACGACGCCCTGCTGCCCGAGATCGCCCACCCTGACGACATGGGGCGGGTGTCGGGTATCGGCTGGGCGGTGGGGACGCTGGGCGGCATTGTCATCCTGCTGCTCATCCAGCCTATCCTGGGCGCGCAGCCGGGCGACGCGGGCATCCATACCGCGATGATCGTGACGGCCGTGTTCTACGCCCTGGCTGCTACTCCTATCTTCCTGTGGCTACCAGAGCGAGCACGGGGCAAGGCGCTGCCGCCGGGCGAGGGCTATCTGAGGGTAGCCCTCAAGCAGCTCAAGGCGACTGTTCTCACTTCACGGCGCTTCCGCGAGTTCTTCAAGTTCATCCTGGCGTACCTCATCTACAACGACGGCGTGATGATGGCCCTCGACTTTGCCGCCATCATTGGGGCCGTCCTGTTCGGCATGACCACTCAGCAATTGGTGACCTTCGTTATCATCATCCAGGTGACGAACGTCATCGGCGCGCTGGTCTTCGGCTGGCTGGTGGACCGCATCGGGGCCAAGCGCTCCCTCATCATTGCCATCCTGCTCATGATCGGCCTGGTGCTGGCCCTGTACGCTAACCAGACGCAGAGCGGCTTCCTACTCATCGGCGCGGGGGCGGGCTTCGCCATGGCGGGCATCCAGTCCGTCAGCCGCACGGCGGTGGCCTTGTTTGCCCCGCCGGGCCAGAGCGCGGAGTTCTATGGCCTGTTCGCCGTGGCGGGGCGTACGTCGTCCTTCATCGGCCCGACGGTCTATGGCATCCTGGCGGCTGAAGCCGCGCTGTGGCTACAGGCCAGCGGCCAGGCGGCGGCCCTGGCCGAGCAAGGCGGGCAGCGCATCGCTATCCTGTCCATCGCCGTGTTCCTGCTGGTGGGCCTGGGGCTGCTACTGCTCGTGGACGAGAAGAAGGCGGGCCAGGCCTCGCGGGAAGCTGCGCCGGCGCAGGCCTAGATCCGCCGCCGATCAACGCAAGGCGCGAAGATACGAAGGGGAAGATTCTGATGCCTCTTCCGATCCGCGCCCCCGCGCCCGCCTTTCTTGGCGGCCTGGGCAGGGAGACCCTGCTCTACATGGACCGCAGATGGACCGTCTTATGGGAGACAGACCATGAGCAATCTGAACCATCGGGTCGCCCTGGTGACGGGGGCGGGGCGACGGGGCGGCATCGGGGAAGCGATTGCCCTGCGCCTGGCCCGCGACGGCGCGGCCCTCGTCGTGGCCGACCTATGCGCCGCGCCCTCGGACCTGCCCCACGCGGGCCACGGCGAGTGGCAGGAATTGCTGTCCGTCGCCGCCGAGATCGAGACGTTAGGCGCGCCCGTGCTACCCCTCAAGGTAGACGTGGCGGACAGCGCGTCGGTAGACCAAATGGTTGCGGCCATTCGCGCCCGCTTCGGCCGCCTCGACATCCTCGTGAACAACGCGGGGGCGGCCATCGGACCGGCGCCGGTGTTGCAGATGGCCGAGGCGGCCTGGCGCAAGACGCTAGACATCAACGCCACGGGTACGTTCCTGGTCTGCCAGCTGGCCCTGCCGCTCATGCTGGCGGGTGGGCGCGGCGGGCGGGTCATCAACATGTCGTCCCTGGCCGCCGAGCGCCCCAAGCCCTTCATGGCTGCCTACGCCGCGAGCAAGGCGGCCGTGCTGGCCCTGACTCGCTGCCTGGCCCAGGAGGTGGGGGCGATGGGCGTGACAGTCAACGCTGTGCTGCCGGGCGACGTAGATACGCCCATGAAGCAGTGGGGGTTGCAGATGGAAGGCCTGGTCACGGGGCAGGGCTACGAGGCGGTGGTCGAGGGGCTGAAGGCGCGCATCCCGCTGGGCCGCCTGGCGACGCCCCAGGACGTGGCCGACCTGGTGGCGTTCCTGGCGTCGGATGAGGCGAGCTTCATCACCGGCCAGGGCTATCTTCTAACGGGTGGGCGCGAGTGGACAGGGCAGTAGGGAGGGCGGCATGGATGGCGAGGCGATGGCGGGTCTGATTGAGGGAGTGGCGCGGATGCTGAAGCCCTACGATGAGGGCTTTCTGGGCTATGCGCGCCTGCCCCAGGCGGGGGTGGACCGGGCGGTGGTGCTGGCCGAGATGGCGCGACTGAAGGCCCTGGAAGCAGCCCGCTATGATCAGGGCTACGTATCGGGCACGGTCTACTACAGCGACACGGCATACAGCGACTTCCTCAACCAGGTGTATGCCCTGCACGCCTCCAGCAACCCGCTGCATCCGGACGTGTGGCCGAGCGCCACCAAGTTCGAGGCTGAGATCGTCGCCATGACCGCCGCTATGCTGGGCGCGGACGAGACGGCCGGCGACATCGTGGGCACGGTATCGTCGGGGGGGACAGAGAGCATCTTGCTGGCGATGAAGACCTACCGCGATTGGGGCCGCGCGGTCAAGGGTGTGGCCGAGCCAGAGGTCGTCGTGCCCAGTACGGCCCACGTCGCCTTCGACAAGGCCGCGCACCTGTTCGACCTGCGCCTGGTGCGCGTGCCGGTGGGCGAGAAGCAGGTGGCCGACGTGGGCGCCATGCGCGCCGCCATCACCCCGCGCACCGTGGCGCTGGTCGGCTCCGCGCCGCCCTATCCGCATGGCCTGATCGACCCCATCCCTGCCCTGGCCGAGGTAGCGCAGGCCCACGGTTTGGGGCTGCACGTGGATGCCTGCCTGGGCGGCTTCCTGCTACCCTGGGCGACCCGCCTGGGTTATCCCGTGCCCGCCTTCGACTTCCGCCTGCCAGGGGTGACGTCCATGTCCGCCGACACCCACAAGTATGGCTATGCCCCCAAGGGAACGTCGGTGATTCTGTACCGGGGGGCGGAGTTGCGTCGTTTCCAGTATTTCACTGTCACCGACTGGCCGGGCGGCATCTACCTGTCGCCGACCCTGGCCGGTAGCCGACCGGGTGGCCTGAGCGCGGCGTGCTGGGCGGCCCTGGTGTCCATCGGCGAGGCGGGCTACCTGGCGGCGACGCGGCGCATCCTGGATACGGCAGCGTGGCTCAAGGCCCAGCTGCGGACCATCCCGGAAGTGAGCCTCATCGGCGACCCGCTGTTTGTGCTGGCCTTCCGCTCCGAGACGCTGGATATCTACCAACTGATGGAGGCGATGGCGGCGCGAGGCTGGCGGCTGACAGGGCTGACCCAACCGCCGGCCGTCCACTTCATGGTGGCGCTGCCCCACACCCAGCCAGGGGTCAAGGAGCGCTTCATCCACGACCTGCGTGAGGCCGTCGCCTACGTCCAGGCGCACCCCGACGCGCCGGCCGGCCTCGGCCCACTCTACGGTCTGGGCGTAACCGTCGAGACGCGCGACATGGCGGCCGAGATGCTCAACCTGACCCTCGACCTGCTCTATGCGGCCGAAGAGCCGGGGGCCAGGGGCGTTTCTCACGATAGCTGAATCCATCCGCTCTCGCGACGCGGTAACATCGGTTCGCCTCGTTGGCCGCCACGCCTTCCAGTCCGTTGGCGGGGCCGCCTCTAGTCGCGGCCTCGTGGTGGCATGCTCTAGCCGCGACACACCCTCCTCCTCTCGCCGCCAGTGGCGCTACTTTGACCTGCTTGACTTGCATGCTAAACTAGCGCGTGAAGACGGACGAGAAAGTGACTTGTGCCCCATGCCTTACCGAATCGCAACCAGTTGCTCAAACGCCAACATCGCCTTCGTCAAGTACTGGGGCGCGCGCGTCCCGGATCTGAACATCCCCTACAACGACTCCCTCAGCATGAATCTGAGCGACGCGACGACCCTCACCACCGTCCACTTTGGCGATTATCCCGCTGATAGTCTGACTATCGACGACCGTCTGGCGAATGAGGCGCAGACGGTGCGCGTCTCGCGCCACCTGGACCATCTACGACGCCTGGCGGGCGTGCAGGACCGCGCTCGCGTGGTCTCCCGCAATTCCTTCCCGATGGGCACGGGCATGGCCTCGTCGGCGGCGGGCTTCGCCGCGCTGACGGTTGCCGCCGCTGCCGCCCTCGGCCTCAGCCTCGCGGAGCGCGAGTTGTCGGCCCTGGCGCGCCTCGGCTCCGGCTCGGCGTGCCGCTCAGTCCCTGGCGGCTACACCCTTTGGCGCGCAGGTCACGACCACGCCTCATCCTACGCCGAGACCGTCGCGCCGCCCGAGCATTGGGCGCTGCGCGATGTGCTGGCCGTGGTCAGTGACGAGCACAAGGCGGTCGGCTCGACGCAGGGACACCGCCGGGCCGAGACGTCGCCCTTCCTCGACGCGCGGCTGGCGGATCTACCTCGCCGCCTGGCCCGCGTCCAGGCCGCGCTGGCGGCCCGCGACATGCCGACGCTGGGCGAGGAGTTGGAGGCGGAAGCGATTGCGCTGCACGTGCTGGCGATGACTTCCCGCCCGCCCATCCTGTACTGGGAGCCGGCGACGCTAGAGATTATGCGCCTCTGCCCCGCCTGGCGAGCCGAGGAGATCGCTGTCTACTTTACTCTCGATGCCGGTCCCAACGTTCATCTCATCTGTGAAGCGCGGGACGAGGCGGCGGTGGTGGAACGTTTGCGCGCGTTGCCCGCCGTCCAGCGCGTCATCGTCAATGGCCCCGCTGGGCCGACGCGCCTGGTGGACGACCATCTCTTTGAGCCGTGACAGGGCGGGTAAGGTGGCCCGCGCCGTGGCGTCTGACGGGTAGTGATAGATGACATGCGACTACCCTGAAGCCTCCGAGGAGTAAGCGATGGAAATGACGTTTGACACGGCCCTCAGCCGCGTAGCCGATACCAATCAGCCCCTGGACCTGGCCGCCTTGAACGGCCTGTCCAACGCACGCAAACCCGACGCGGCGCGCTTCGCTGCCCTCTGGCCGACCATCCCGGTCGAGCGACGCCGCGAATTGATGAAGGCCCTCGGCGCGCTCAGCATGGAGTCCTTCGAGGTGGAGTTCACGCCCCTGTATCGCGCCGCCCTCCACGACAGCGACGCGGTGGTGCGCGTCTCGGCCATCAACAACCTGTGGGAGAGCGAGAGCGAGGAGTTCATCCCGCCCTTCCTCCAGTTCCTGACAACCGACGCAGATACCGAGGTCCGCGCCGCTGCCGCGACGGGCCTGGGGAAGTACATGTTCCTGGCCGAGATGGAGGAGTTGGACGAGGAGCCTGCCGAGCGCGTCCGCGAGGCGCTGCTGGCGACGATTCGTAGCAAGACCGAGGATGAACTGGTGCGCCGCCGCGCCATCGAGGCTATCTCCTTCCTCGACGGTGATGAGGTGCGCGCCATCATCGAGAATGCCTACAACGACCCGTCGGAGGAGATGCAGGCCAGCGCCGTCTTCGCCATGGGTCGCAACCTTGACCCCTACTGGTCGGGGACGGTGCTGCTAGAGCTTCAGAATGCCAACCCGCGCATCCGCCAGCAAGCGGCGTGGGCCAGCGGCGAGTTGGAGCTAAAGCAGGCCGTGCCGCTGCTGGTGCCGCTCCTGGACGACAAGGACCGCGACGTCTTGCTCAACACGGTGCATGCCCTGGGGCAGATTGGCGGCCCGGTCGCCCAGCGCGCCCTGGAACTGGTCGCCGACAGCGACGACGAAGAACTGGCCGAGACGGCTACCGACGCCCTCGATGAGCTGATCTTCCAAAGCGGTGACGCCGACTGGCTGGAAGTGGACTTCAACGCCGCCGCCCTGGGCGAGGACGAAGACGACGAGTTCCTGGAGGGCGACGAGGACGACGAGGAGGACGAGTTCGACATCCTATGGAAGAGTCGCGACGACGCCGATATTGGGCGCGATTGACGTGATGCGCGAAACGTGAGTAAGCTATAGCCTCTTCTCACGTTTCATGCTCCACGCCCTACGATCTTCAATGCTCCCCATCCTCGTCGACGTCATCGCCCCCATCTTCCTCATCATCGCCGCCGGGTTCGCGGCGGGCCGCGTTCTCAACCTCGACCGCCGCGCGCTGGGGCGGAGTGTGCTGTACATCTTCGCGCCCGCCCTGGCCTTCGACGCGCTGACCACGACCGCGCTGGCCGCCGACGAGCTAGGCCAGATCGCCGCCTTCGTACTTCTGGCGACGGCTATCCTCGGTATCATCGCCTGGGCCGGCACGCAGGCGGCGCGGTTGAGCATCCCGCGCCAGAATGCCTTCCTGCTGTCGAGCCTGCTGATGAACAGCGGCAACTATGGCATCTCGGCCAGTCTGTTCGCCTTCGGTCAGCCCGGCCTGGAACGCGCCGTCCTATTCTTCAGCGTCAGCCAGATGATGATGTATACCCTGGGCGTGTATCTGGCGTCGCGCGGCCACCATACCGGCTGGCAGCCGCTGCTCAATATCTTTCGCCTGCCGGTGGCGTGGGCGATGGCCCTGGCCCTGCTCATCCGTTTCGCGGGCTGGCCCGTACCGGGCTTCCTCGCCAAAGCCACCGCCCTGGCCGGCGCGGCTGCCGTGCCGGTGCTGCTGGTCGCGCTGGGCATCGAACTGAGCCGCGTGGCGGGTGTGCGCGAGTGGCCGGGCGTGGCGTCAGCGTCGGCTGTGCGCCTCATCGTGTCCATTCCGGTCGGGCTGTTGGCGGGGCGTATCCTGGGCCTGGGCGGCGTGACGCTGGCGGTGTGCCTGGTCCAGTTCGCGATGCCGACGGCAGTCACACCCGTCTCGCTGGCCCTGGAGTTCGGCGCGGACCCCGAGTTTGTGACCAGCGTCATCACCGTTACCACCCTCGCCAGCGTCGTTACCCTGACCGTGCTACTCGCCTTGCTGCGCTAGACAAGGATTCGCCATGACCTCGGCCGAGTTGGAGGCTCGCCTGGCCGCCTACCCTCTGAGCTTCGACGAAGTGTCGGACGAGGTGGAGCTGGCGCGCTTCCCCTCGATGCTCGCGGTGTTTCGCGCCCTGTGCGAGGGCGCGCTGCCGCCCACCCAGACCGACTTTGTCTACGCCTTTGCCGCCACCTACGGCACGAGCCACCGCCACCTGTTCGCCCCCGACACACGTCGCGCCAGCATCGCCCGCCTCAAGCGCGCCTACCCCTCCCTGGTGCGCGACAACCACCTGTTTCTCAAGCTCCAGGAGAGCTTCGAGCGTGTCGAGCGCGACGATGCCCTGGACGAATACGGCGGCGTGGACTTCGTCATCCACACCGCCGGGCGGGTCTATCACGTGCACGCCTATACCAACACGCGGCGCGGTCGCCAGTGGCGGCAGGCCAAGCCCGGCCGCCATATTCCGGACGACGACGCCGTCCCTATCGAGTTCGCCCTTACCCTCAACGAGGCCAAACCGGTCGGCCAGTTCCTGCTCTACTCCGACCGCACACTGGCCCGTCTCAAGGCGGCTCTCGACGCGGCGCCCCCGCCCTCGCTGCTCGAACCCGCAGACTGATAGCCGGTTGCCGCCCCGCCAGCCTTGATGCCCCCGATGTCGTGCCCGGCGATGGGTAGTGCGACGCCTCTCCCCTGCTCACATCTGACCAACCTGCGCCAGTGACCCGCCTGCCTCTCACGCCGGGTGGCGCGCCCCGCCAGTCCCTGACGCCCACTGCTCGTGCTGCGCGCACCCTACTCACTGACCGGCAGCAACGCTTCCAGCAGCGCCTTGAGCCGGGCGGCCGCCACCGCCGACTGCTCGGCCATCAGCGCGTCCAGGGCGGGCGAGCCAAGCTCGTAACTCAGGTCGCGGCGAAACAGCGTGCCCCCCGCCGTTCTCGCCAGCGTATACGTGATGCGCGTCAGCCCCAGGCCCGTGTGCGCTTCCAGCATCAACCTCGTCGGCCGCTGCCACGCGACGACCGCCCAGGTCCCTTCGCCTGTTTCCCCGCCCAGGTCGACGCGTTCGGTGATAGTGTCGCCCAGGCGTGCCGGATGGCCCACCGCCCCCGACACCCCCAACGTCGCCGGATGCCATTGCGGCCAATACATGGCCGTCGTCGCCACGTCGAACACAGCGTCTATCGGCCGCGCGATGGTAAAAGAGTGGCTGAAGTGAGGCATGACACCTCCGTGTCGTAGCGGTCGCCCAATCCCTAATCCCTAATCCCCAATCTCTCCCCTGGCGGGTGCCTCGCGCGCGGCGAGCAGGCCGCCGCCAATAACCAGCGCGCCGCCGATCAGGCTCGTCCAGCGCAGCGGCTCGTCCAGGAAGACGACCGCCAGCGCCGCAACGTAGAGGGGCAGCGTATTATAGAAGGCCATGGCCCGCCCAGGCCCCAGGCGGCGAATCCCGCTGTTCCAGGCCAGCAGGGCCACCGCGGCCGGAAATACGCCGATATACAGCACCGTCAGGGCCAGCGTCAGCGTCCACAGCGGCGGCTGGCGCATCCACTCCCAGGCGGCCGGCAGTACGAGCAGCGGCACGGCAAGCATGAAGGCCGCGCCGGTGGCGGCCAGCGCGCCTCGCGTGCGCATGGCAAGGCGGCCGATGACGGAATAGATGGCCCATACCAGGGCATCGAACAGGGACAGCAGGTCGCCGAAATTGACCCCCAGGGTCAGCGCGCCGATGCCGACAATAAGCCCGACGCCCAGCAGCGAGATAAGCATGCCCAGGGCCTGGCGGGCGTTGAGCCGGTCGCCCAGCAACAGGGCGGCCACGGGGAGGGTCAGCAGGGGGGTGACGGCGGTGATGAACCCGGCGTTGACGGCCGTCGTGTACTGCACCGACCAATAGAGGATGACGGGAAAGCCCGCGATGCCGGTGACGGCCATTGCCAACAGGATGGGCCAGCCCTGGAAAAGCTTGGGGCCTAGCTCGCGGCGCAGCACAAAGGCGAACACCAGCGACGCAATCAGCACGCGGAAGAAGGTCAGCAGTATTGGCCCAATGTCGGCGCGCAGGGCGCGCCCCAGGGTGATATTACTGGCCCAGATGAGCGTCGCCAGGTTGACGAGCAAGAAGGCGCGGCGGTCACTCATGCGCGTCGGGTAAACCAGGCGTCAGGGCTTGGGCGTGGCGTCGGGCGGTGGATTCTGGCCTTGCCCTGGTGGCGGGTTCTGGCCCGCGGGCGCGGCGGGCGCGGCTCCCTCAGGCGTCACCGCCTCCGGGTCCACCGTTGGCGGCGGGCGCGTGGGCAGGATGATGGGCGTGCGCGTCGGCGGCGGAAGTTGAGTGGGTGTCGGCGGTAGGGTACGTGTCGGGGCAGGCGAGCCGAGGAGGCGCGGCGTTACAGCGAAGGATAGCGTCGGCGATGGCGTGATCGTCGGCGTGGTGGTAGGGGTCGGTGTGTAGGTGCGTAGCACGACCGCCGGCGCGGTCGCGGCCGGTGGCTTGGCCGCCAGAAGGCGCGGCCGCATGTAGAGCGCGCCCACACCGAGCAGGTACAGGAGCAGGGTAGCGAAGCCGATAACGGCCAGCAGGCTAAGTAGCCCGCGTTGGCGAGAAGTCATGGCGCGGAAGCGATCCACAAGGCGATCATCCCTCTATTACGGGGCCGCAGCGGGCCGGCTGGTCGCCGTAGGCAGGACGGGCGGCGGCGGGACCGGGGTCGGCGGGCGCGGCGTGTTGGTCGGTGGGCGCGGCGGCTCCGTCGGCGGCGGGACCGGGGTCGGC
>CAZJJF010000027.1:0-18197 GCA_964546245.1 uncultured Anaerolineales bacterium | reverse complement strand
GGCCGCCCGACTATCCCAGGCGGCGAACTGCCCTGCCAGGTGGGTATGCAGGTGATCGAGGAGGGCGGCCTTCTCGCCCTGGCGGGCGTACAGGTAGGCGGCGCGGGCCTCGCCGGTAGGGCCGAAGAGTAGCCGCCGGCTGACGCCGGGGTGGTGGGCCAGGTCGACGGCGTCCCGGGGCCGCGAGCGCACCTGACCGTGGTCGGCGCAGATGACAAGCAGTGTCCGCCGCCGCGCGCCCGAAGCGAGGCCAGCGAGAAGCTCGCGGCCCAGCGAGAAGGCAATGTTGCGCGTCTCGGCGGCGGCCATCTCGGTATCGGGGCCGTAGTGGTGGGCGACGCTGTCGACGCCAGGCCAATACACTGTCACCAGGGCGGGCTGCCCGGCGCGGGCGGTCAGCAGGTGGCGCACGCCAACCCACATGTCGGCAACGTTGACGTAGGGCAACATCTGCGCGCCCCTGTATTGGAGGCGTGACAGGCCGCTATCAAGGATGTGCATCGGCAGCAGGGCGAAGGTCGGGATGCCCTGGGCGGCCAGGGTCTGGGCGACGCTGGGCACGGGGATGAATGTCTCGTGATCGAGGCCGAGGGGGGCCAACTCCCCCGACCGTCGGGCGCCCCGCGCGCTGAGGAGGATCATGTTGGCCGTGCGGGAGAACTCGCGCAGGAACAACTCGTAGCCCAGCATGCCGTGGGCGGCGGGCGGTTGACCCGTGGCGAAGGTCGTCGTCGCGGCGGTCGTCGTCGATGGAAAGACGGATGTCAGGGGCGCAAAGACCCCGGCGCGGGCAACGCGCGCGAAGGCCAGCTCAGGCTGGGCAGCGAGGGCCTCCCGCATGGTCAGGTAGCCCAGGGCATCGAGGATGACGAACACCACGCGATCGACGCGGCCGCGCCACATCTCCCACAGCGCAGGCCAGAGCGCCGGCCCCGTGCCCAGGTCCACACCCAGTAGCGCGGCCAGGGTGGGCGCGACGTTGGCGATGGACAATCCATCGTAGGCGGGGAAGATAGCATCGTCGTCCAGACCAGCGAGGCCGGGCAGACGGGCGGCCCGGATGCGAGCCAGGGCCTGGGAGGCGAGGGAATCGGTCATAGGGCTGATTGTAGCGGAGGCGGGGCGGTCGGGCAAATGCAGGGCACGCGGCGTTGACTATCCATCTGCCCTCTGCTATCCTCCGTGTATCGCACCGGCTCGCGCCCGCCCCCCAGCGCCGCGCCCCTGCTCCACACCCACCCCTGGCGGCAGGCAATACCATGACCACCACGCCGGACTCTGCCTCTAAAGCCATCCTCTTAGTGAAGCTCGACCACGAGTGGTCTCGCCTGGAAGAGTTGCTGGCCCAGCTGTCGCCCGCCGAGATGGAGCAGCCAGGCGTCGACCACGAGTGGTCGGTCAAGGATATCCTGGCCCACCTCGCGGCCTGGGATCGTCGCGGCATGGGTTGGATTGCGGCCGCCGTGAGCGGCGAGACGCCTCTGATCCCCGAAGTCGGCAAGACCTGGGGCGACGCCGATGCGCTCAACGAGGCCACCTACCAGGCTAACCGAGAGCGGCCGGTCGGCGAGGCGCTGGCGGACTTTCGGCAGGCGCACCGCTGTCTCGTGGCGCAGATTGAGGCGCTCTCCGAGGAGGACATCCGCAAGCGTATCCGCGGGCACGGCAAGGGCGGGCCGGCCGTCGTAGCCACCCTGATCAAGTGGCGCTATCGCCACCTTCGCGCGCATCGCAAGCCCATTGCGGCCTTTGTCAAAGCCACCCAGGCTGGCAAGGCGGCCCCGCCACCCCAATCGCTAATCTCCGATCTCCAATCCCTGACTGTGACGCCCGCCGCGCCCGCGCCACCGACCCCGATGCGGCCCCAATCGCCAATCTCCGATCTCCAAGCTCCAGCTTTGAAGCCTTCCACCACCTATACCGCCGTCACACGCATCGCCGATATGCACGAGGACGAGCGGCCCCGTGAGCGGCTGCTGGCCTACGGCGCGTCGGCGCTGAGCAACGCGGAACTGCGCGTCGGCATCCACGGCGAGAACGCCGTGATGATGGGCCAGCGCCTTCTGAGCGCCTTCGGCGGCCTGCCCGGCCTGTCGCGGGCGTCGGCCCAGGAACTCGGCGCGCTCAAGGGCCTGGGCGAGGCGAAGGCGTGCCAGTTGCTGGCGGCGTTGGAACTGGGTAAGCGCCTGGCGGCGGCCAGTCCCAGCGACCGCCCCGTCGTCACCAGTCCCGCCGACGCCGCCAATCTGGTGTCCCTGGAGATGAGCCTCCTTGACCACGAGCAGTTGCGGGTCATGCTCCTGGACACGAAGAATCGGGTGTACCTGATTCAGACCGTCTATAAGGGAACCGTCAATACCAGCCAGGTGCGCGTGGCCGAGATTTTCAAGGAGGCCATTCGCCAGAACTACCCCGCCATCATTGTCGTCCACAACCACCCATCAGGCGACCCGACGCCCAGCCGCGACGACGTGCGCGTCACGCGGGACATCGTGGCGGCGGGCGAGCTGCTCGGCGTCAACGTCCTGGACCACCTGATCATCGGCCAGCAGGCCTTCGTCAGCATGAAGGAGCGCGGGTTGGGCTTTTGAACTTGGCGGGTTCCTGGGCGAGGACACCAAGTTGTGGCCGTTCACTTGTCCATCACTCGACGACGTTATAGAACTCGCGCCGCCCGCCCTCCACGAGCGGTGTCATGCGCTCGAACCACGCGCCGAACCGCGGGTCGGCGAGTACAGTGTGTGCTTCCGCCTCCCACGCGCTGAAGCTCTCGTACTCGACCTCGGTGACGACGGTGAAGAACGGGCCGCTTAGATCCGTGAGAATGCGCAAGGTGCGCTCCGATGGCCACAACTCGCGTGAGCCCTTGAAGAGCTGCACAAGCTCGTCGCCCATGCCGTACTTCGCCTGAAAGACACCGCGAACCAGAATCATAGGAGCCTCCTGTACTGGGTAAGGATGAGGTGGATAGGCCAAAGATGGTCACGCAGATTAATCTGCCCGCCAGTCTTGAAACTATGGGAGCTAGAGCCGCCAGCCTAGCATGTTCCAGTGGTCTAGAAACACCACGAAGGCGACCGCCGCGACCGTCACCAGCGTGTAATAAACGCGGGTGGCGATGCCCCAGTAGCTGCTCGCCCAGGCCAACACCGTGTAGACCAGCGCGCCAACTGTCAGCCCGGCCGAGAAAACCGCCAGCGCCAGCAGGATTTTCGTGGGCAGCGGTGGACCGATCAATTCGTTCGGCATGCTGAACATTCCCCACACTGTGCCGACCACGACCAGAATGTTCAGGATACTGATCCCCAGGATGATCCAGTAAGCGGCGCGGGGACCGCGAGATGCGGCGTTCCGGTTACTACCTGGGCGGCGGTCCCGAATCAAGTGGATCAGGCTGACAGGGATCATGGACAGGAAGATCAAGAGGCAAGCCAGGAGCAATGCCATGTTGAAACGGGGCGTTTCGTACCAGTTCAGTTTGACAGTGGCATACTGGGGCATCATGCCGGTAAACATGTGGGTGATGCGCCCCCCGTCGTCCTCGCGAAAGGCGACGGACAACGGACCGTCTACCTGGCGAAAGTAGAGCGGCTCCACTTCGACAACTCGGAACTCGAATCCCTCCAGGGTGACAAGTAGCGTGCCGTCGCCAGGATCCTTAACCTCTGCTATGAAGCCTCCGATGAACTCTATGATCTTCAGGAGCGTGGTGGCTGGGCTACTGGAGTATCGATAGGCGCCCACGAACCGACCGGCTCGCGCCGCGAAGTCCGCCGGGGGTTGAAGGGGGGTGACCGCTGGCGCGGGATAGTAGTGGTCGAAAAATGCTCTCTGGAATCCAACATGCTGGCTGGTCAGTTCCCCACTCCCCTTGCTGTTGTAGGTCACAAACACACCCAGGTTCTGGTCGGGCAAGAGCAGCAGCACACTCCGCATCGGAGGCCCATAGCCGGTATGCCCGAGGGTTCGCTGGCCGTTGTCGCTCCAATCAAAGAAGCCGTAGGCCGTGCCCTGGAGGCGTGGGTCCGGCGTGTGCAGCGTGCTCTGCATTTGTCGCGCCGTGCTCTCTTTCAAGATGCGCGCCTCGGCCAGGTTGGCATCGCTGTAGCGGCCACCCTGCAGGTGCGCGATCATGAAGCGGGCCATGTCCGCGACGCTCGCCTGGTGCATGCCGGAGGGCAATCCGGCCGGCTGGGCAATGTAGTCGGG
The DNA here is from genome assembly GCA_964546245.1 of uncultured Anaerolineales bacterium. Lineage (GTDB taxonomy): Bacteria > Chloroflexota > Anaerolineae > Epilineales > JAHCIE01 > JAHCIE01. The sequence goes on along the minus strand of CAZJJF010000027.1, from coordinate 13,988 downwards.
GAATGCCTCGAAGGCGCCGCCACCATACGTGTAGCCCACGGAAGCAAATGGACGCAGGTGGGGCGGTGTCGGTGACTGGACAGTTGAGTGTGCCATGCCCAGTGGGTTGAAGATATGCTCCTGGACATACTGCTCGTAGGGTTGGCCCGACACCCGCGCCACGATATACCCCCCCAACATTGCATTGTAGTTCGCGTAACCCGCATCACCGGGCGGACGCACCCGCGCCGACATGTGCGAGATCAGCCACTCGCGCGGCGGTACCAGATCCCTGGCATCCGACACCCCACTCCCAAAGAGCCGGTCTTCGAATCCCGAGGTGTGGGTCATCAGATGCTTGAGGGTGATCGGTTGTGGGTAAGTATCCGGGATGCGAAAGTCGAGATAGGTGTTGATATCCGCGTCCAGGTCCAGCTTGCCCTGCTCGACGAGTTGCATCACCGCCGTCCAGGTGAGCGTCTTGCCGACGGAGCCGATGCGAAACATCGTCACGTCGGGATCAACAGGGGTTTCCGCCTCAAGATTGGCGTAGCCGTAGCCTTTGGCAAAGAACAGCCTGCCGTCTTTGACGACAGCGACGGCCGCCCCGGCGATGTGATACTCTTCCATCTGCCTGCCGATGAGATCGTCGAGAAAGGCTTCCAGTTCACGGGGATCGGTGGGGCCTTGTCCTTGCGACGATGCAGCGGGTACATTCCCGGCCCGCGCGACCCCAGCTTCCTCGACCATGACGGCTACGACCAGCGACAGCAGAATCGCAAGGGCCACCATCAACGTCACGGCTTGCTTGATGATGAGCAGTCTGTTCATTTTTGTTCTCCCTACCGCATGAGGATGAACAGGGCGTGCTAGAAGCGACAGGCGTAGCCGAGGGCCAGGGCAAAGAAGCTGACGGCGGGGCGTCGTCAGAGGGGGGTGAGAATACGCATAGCGCCAGCGCTGGCAGAAGCGCTCGTCGAGAACACCTTGAGGTCGTTCGCAGCGATCGCGCTAGCCGACGCTTGAGGTAAATGTACTATACGACCAGCGCCGCATATCATCGTGGAGATTCATTAACGGCAGGTGGAGAAACGACAACACAACTTTCGGCAACGACTCGGTCAACACCAGCCAGGTGCGTGTGGTGCAGATCCTCAGACTGAAACCAGGTAAGTTTGCCGCAGCGAAGGGCGTCTTAATCGATGGCGCTGCGGTTGGCATCGAGCGGCCACGCGCTATCGAGAGTCGGAAGCATCGTCGAGGCCAGGAGCAGGTTGCATGCGTTGGCCCCAGGTTTGCGAAGCTATACGTCGTTGATGACAATATGCGCCGGCCGTACTGGCGCTGACACTGCTTTCACATGGTCGTGAGGCTGCCTCACGACCTTTTTTGTTGGTCTCGCCCCTGATGGGTGGGACCAGGATGGAGATTTCTAATGATGGAATACACTGTGACCCCTGTCGTACCCAAGCGCATTGCGCTGGTGGCGCACGACAATATGAAGCGGGAGATGTTGGAGTGGGCGGAGTTCAATAAGCTCGTTCTCGCACAGCATCACCTCTATGCGACCGGCACCACCGGCCGCCTGTTGGAGGAGATACTGGGCGCGGAGGTTACCAAGTTGCAGAGCGGCCCCCTGGGCGGCGACCAGCAGATTGGCGCTAAGATCTCCGAGGGCGAAATTGACTTTCTCGTCTTCTTCTGGGATCCCCTCGCGCCGCACCCCCACGACCCCGATGTCAAGGCGCTGCTGCGCATCGCCGTGGTGTGGAACATCCCGGTGGCCTGCAACCGCGCCACCGCCGACTTCATGATTGCCTCGCCATTGTTGGCCAATGAGTATCAGCGCCGCATGCCGGATTATGCTGAGTACATCAGCCGCCCCACCCCGGACAGCGAGGTCCTCCCGGCATAGTCGCCGGGCCAGAACCGCGCGGGGTGGCCCGTTGCCCGTCCGCGCGGCTCACCTACAACAAGAAACGCGGGGCCGCCCCTGTTCAGGGAGCGGCCCCGCTCATTTGGTCGGGAAGTCGTGACCAGGAGCTAGCGGGGATCGAAGACCAGGCTGTTCTCACCCGCGCTGAGGATGATGAGTTGGTTGCCATCCTTGCGGAAGGTCTGCGCCTGGTTCAGGTTGCTGACGAACAGACTTTCCTGCTCGGTGATGTCGCGCGAGCAGATGTTCCGCCCGATGGCAATGGGGAACACGTTGATAACGGACCCCACGATATTGAAGCTGGTGTTGTAATCGTTGCAGCCACCATAGCCCCGCAGGCTGGTGTCCGCATTGAAGACGGCGGTGAGGTGGGTACCGGGAATCACCGGGCGCGGCGCGGTGTTGGTCCCCAGCGCCACGAGTTCCCAGGTGCCAATGACGGGCGAATTCGCCACGGCGCTCTTCTCGGCGGGCGAATTGATGCCGCCGGGGGCAGTGTTAGAGGTCGTCGTTCGCTGACAGCCGACCAGGACGAGCAAAGCAAAGAGCACGGCGGCGAGGGCGTAGACACGCGAGCGCGGGATGAGTGACATGCTGGCTTCCTCCTACCCCCGCTTCAGGTCATCGGGCGCAATCGCGGGGTGATAACCTGGACTATACTGGACACTGGCTATCCCGTCAAGTGCGAATCTGGCGGGATGGTGGTCGCCGCTACCCGAAACTGGGAATCGCTCCTATACTATGCCTATCAGCAGCATCCCGCTGCCCCACGTTCCAGGAGCCAGCATGCAGATCTCGGTTCGCTTCAGCGCGCCTCTGGCACAGGAACTCGGCGCGCCCCGCCTATCCCTCACCCTGCCTGACGGCTCGACCGTCGGGGACCTGGTGGCCGTGCTGCGTAGCGACTATCCCCGCGCCGAGCGATTGACGGCGGCGCTGCCCATTGTCGGCGGCCAGTACGTCACCCTGGATCGCCCTCTCGCGCCCGATAGTGAGGTCGCCCTGCTGCTGCCCGTGGCGGGCGGTCTCGACTGAGATGCGCCCGTCCTGCCTTGCCATCTCAGGTCCACCGCACCCATTTCTTCAAGGAGGAAGTGATGGCCGTTCAGAGTCCGGAGCAGGTTCAGCGCGCGAGCGCCGTCCCAGGTGGCCCGGCGCATCGTACCGTGTTTGTCGATGAATACACCAACGGCATCCTCGACCCTGAGTTGCCCATGCTCGGCCCCGTCAAGGACGGCGGCCACATCGTGGCCAATACCGCGCCGGGCTGCTGGGGGCCAATGATTACACCCGCCATCCGCGGCGGCCACGAGGTGACGCGGCCCGTCGCCGTCGAGGGGGCAGAGGTGGGCGACGCCATCGCCCTGCGCATCCTCGACATCACCGTCACATCCCTGGCGACAGCCTCAGGTAACGATACCTTCATGACGGGCCGCTTCCTGGGTGACCCCTATGTGGCCGGGCAGTGCCCCGGCTGCGGTACGCTCTATCCCTCGACCCACACCGAGGGCATCGGTCAGACGGCGGTGCGCTGCGACAACTGCGGCGCGGACGTCGCCCCCTTCAATTTCACTAACGGCTATACCCTGGCCTTCGACACGCATCGCCGTCTCGGCGTGACCCTCAACCAGGAGGCCGCCGAGAGCATTGCCTGGCAGGCGCGAGAATACGCAGCCCTGCCGGACAACTCCATCCAGAACCCCATCCTCACCTTCGCCCCCCACGACCTGGTGGGCATCGTCGTGCGCCTGCGGCCCTTCATGGGCCAACTGGGCAGCACGCCGTCCATGCGCCTGCCCGACTCCCACAACGCGGGCGACTTTGGCTCGTTCTTGATCGGCGCGCCCCACGAGTACGCCCTGACGCCGGAGCAACTCGCACAGCACAAGACCGACGGCCACCTGGACATCGACGCGGTTCGAGTGGGGGCCATCCTCATCGTGCCGGTCAAGACACCCGGCGGCGGCATCTATCTGGGCGACATGCACGCCCTCCAGGGCGACGGCGAGATCGCCGGTCACACCGCCGACGTGTCGGGCACGGTCACGCTGCAAGTTCACGTCATCAAGGGCCTGGGTATCGACGGCCCCATCCTGTTACCCGTGGTCGACGATCTGCCCTTCCTGGCGCGTCCGCTGAGCGCCGAGGAGCGCGTCCGCGCCGAGGCTATCGCCGCCGAGTGGGGCGTGGCCGGGTTGGAGGCATCTGCGCCCATCTCGGTCATCGGCAGCGGCCCCGACCTCAACGCGGCCACCGAGAACGGCTTGCAGCGCGCCGCAGACCTGCTTGGCCTCAGCGTGCCGGAGATCAAGAATCGTGCTACCATCAGTGGCGCCATCGAGATTGGCCGCCACCCCGGCGTCGTGCAGGTGACGTTCCGCGCGCCTCTGGCCCGGCTGGAACCCCTGGGCCTGCTGCCCTTTATCCTCGACCAGTACGGCGCGGCATAAGCCGAGCGCGTCAATCTTCTTGCGCGGGCTGGCTGCTGGGCTGGCCCGCGCACTCGTCTGCCTGTCGCGCCCCCAATCAACCCAATGACTGATGACAGGTAAGCCCTTCGTGGGAACCTGGCCTTCGCCCTGCCCCGGTTGTGTAAGGCGCGGGGTAGCAGGATGCTCTAGGTAATGTAAGGCGGGGCGCGCTGCTCGCCAGAGATTTGCGCTGGAAAGATAAGCGGCCTATAATAATTAGTACGCCAGGCTAATAGTTAGCCTGGCTAATCGTCTGCTTGGGACACCCACTCGCCGGCCACGGCTCGTCGGGGCGGCGAGACTGGACAAGGTAGCTTGACATGATTGGCAAAAGAGTCGTACTCCTTCTGGCCCTTACCAGTATCCTGACATTGGCGGCGTGCAACGTGGCGCGTCCCAGTGGCGAGGCAGCGGCCGGGCAGGCCGCCCCTGTGCCTACGGTGGCCCTGCCCCCAACGGCCACCCCCCCGGCCCAGACCGCGACGCAGCCTCAGGCCCAGGTGACGTCGGTCCCGCTGGGCAGCGTGAATGGCCGCTCCTACATCGCCGAGGTTCGCGTCAAGGACCAGGTGTCCCTGGTTCCCAAGGTTTCAGGCCGGCTGAAGGAGTTGCGCGTACAGGTCGGCGACAAGGTCAAGGCAGGCGACGTGATCGCGGTGTTCGACGACTCCAGCCAGCAGGCAGGCCTGGCCCAGGCCCAGGCGCAGTTGGGCACAGCGCAAGCGCAACTGGCGACAGCCCAGGCACAGCTTGGCGCGGCTCAGGCGAATCTGGCTAACGTCCAGGCCCCAGCGCGGCCGGTGGATCTCGCCCAGGCCCAGGCAGCGGTGAAGGTGGCGCAGGCCGGGCTAGACAGGTTGCAGGCCGGGGCAACGGCCGAAGACAAGGAACAGGCGCGGCTGCGCGTCGAGCAGGCCAGGAACCAGCTACTATCGGTGCAGGGCCAGCGCGATGCTGCGTGCGGCAAGGACCTGCCCAAACCTATGCGCGAGGCGCAGGTGGGGCAGTGCGAGGCGCTCCAGGGCCAGACTCAGGCGGCCGAGGCGGCGGTGGACATTGCGCAGCAGGCCTACCAACGCATCCAAAGCGGCGCGACCGAATATGATCTCGCCCAGGCCCAGGCAGCGGTGGAGCAGGCGCAGACGGGCGTGAATCGGGTGGCAGCCGGCGCCACGTCGCAGCAGATTGCGGCGGCGCAAGCGCAGGTGGACGTGGCCCAGGCCCAGGTGAACGTAGCCCAGGCCGCGGTCAAGGCCGCCGAGGCGGGCGTCGCCACTGCCCAGTTAGGCGTGGATGAGACCGTGGTCAAGGCGCCCTTCGATGGCATCGTCACCGCGCGCAGCGCGGCGCCCGGCGCTATCGTCGGGTCCGGCAATACGAGCGTTGCGACCCTCATCGCCACAGCCAACGAAGTGACCTTCGACGTCGAAGCGCCTCTGGTGGGCCAGGTCGAGATCGGCGCGCCCGTCGAGATCACCGTCAGCACGTATCCGGGGACGACGTTCAAGGGCAAGGTTGTCCGCATCTCGCCCACCGCTGACACGGCGACGCGCACCTTCCGCGTCACGGCCGAGCCTGACGACCCCAAGAGTCAGCTAAAGCCGGGTATGTTTGCCAACCTGGTCATTGGAGGTAACTAACCCATGTGGATTGCCAAGACCTCCATCAAGCAGCCCGTTCTCGTCACCATGATGATGCTGGCGCTGGTCGTGTTTGGCCTCCTGGCCTACCAGGCGCTGCCGGTGGACCTGTTGCCGGATGTATCTTTCCCCGTCGTCAGCGTCAGCGTGGTGCTTCCCGGCGCTGGCCCGGCCGAGATGGCTGATCAGGTTGCCAAGCCCATTGAAGATGCGATGGGGACGTTGCCGGGGGTGCGTCACATTACCTCGCGGTCCAACGAAGGCTTAGCCACCGTCGTCATCGAGTTCGGCTTCAACCGCCAGGTGGATGAGGCGGCGCAAGACGTGCGCGAGAAGATGGCGCAGATTCGGCCCCAGCTTCCCCAGGACATCCGCGAGCCGATTGTCCAGAAGTTTGACCTGTCATCGTCGCCCATCATGTCCGTCGCCGTCGCCAGCAAGGACCCTAGCGTGCCCTCGGATAAGCTGCGCCAGCAGCTGGCCGACGAGTTCGTGCCGCGCCTGCAGCGCGTGGAAGGTGTGGCCGCGGCCGACGTGACCGGCGGCTTGCAGCGCCAGGTCCAGGTGAATCTGGACCTGGCCCAGTTGCAGGCGCGGGGCATCACGCCGCAGCAGGTATCGCAGGCCATCCAGGGCGAGAATGTCACCGTACCCCTGGGCAAGATCACCCAGGGCGGGGCGGATGTCTCCCTGCGCGCGCCAGGCCAGTTCACCAGCGTCGAACAGATTGACGATGTGAACCTCGCCACACGGTCGGGCATCGTGCATTTGCACGACATCGCCGAAGTCAAGAACGGCTACGCCGATGTGACCACCCTGAGTCGTCTCAACGGCGAAGACACGATTCGCATCGACATCCGCAAGCAGAGCGGAACAAACACGGTTCGCGTCGCTGACGATGTCAAGGCCGAGCTTGCGAAGCTGTTCCCCGACAGCGGCTCGCTCACCTACTCCGTCGTGCGCGACGACTCCATTCAGGTGCGCAACTCGGTGAACGATGCGTTGCTGGAACTGCTCCTCGGCGTCGTGTCGGCGATCCTGGTCGTGCTGCTGTTCTTCCGCGACGCGCGTAACACGCTGGTGGCGGTCATTGGCCTGCCCATCATCCTCATCGCCACCTTCGCCGCTATGCGCATGTTCGACCTGACCATCAACATGATGACCCTGTTGGCCCTGACGCTGTGCGTCGGCCTGGTCATCGACGACGCCATTGTCGTGCGCGAGAACATCTTCCGCTGGATGGAGCGCGGCTACGACCCCAAGGAAGCCTCGCTCAAGGCCACCAGCCAGGTGGCGCTATCGGTGCTGGCGATGACCCTGACCATCGTGGCAGTGTTTCTGCCCGTCGCCATGGTCAGTGGCCTGGTGAGCGGCTTCTTCCGCCCCTTCGGCCTGACCATCGCCGCGGCGATGGTCATCTCCCTGTTCGAGGCTTTCACCCTGGCCCCCATGCTGTCGGCCCACTTCTTCAAGAAGAAGGAGCCGAAGGCGGCCGCCGCCCACGAGGCGGCTGCCCACGCCAACGCCGCCGCTGCCATCCACAACGCCGAGGCGAAGGAGGATACGTGGGCCGAGTCCGGCACGATGGAGGAGGAGGCCGAGGTCGAGCTGGGGCGTATGGATCGCGTCTACCAGCGCATGCTGCGCTGGTCCCTCAACCACCGCCTGATCACGTTGATGCTGGCTACGGTCATCATCGTGGCGAGCCTGGTCATGGCGCGCGGTCTCAAGTTCGCCTTCACGCCGTCCATCGACAGCGGCCAGTTCTCCATCGGCTACCGCATGCCGCCGGGTACTTCCCTCGCCGAGACCGATAAGGTAGCTCGCACCATCGAGACAGCGCTGCTAGCGCAGCCAGAGGTTGACACGGTGCTGACGACGATCGGTACAAACGGCGCGCCCGAGCAGGCGACGCTGAACGTTCAACTCAAGCACGGCATCGAGACAGCGGAGTTCCAGGATCGTCTCCGCCCCGCGCTGGTCAATGTTCCCAACGTCTCGCTCAGTGTGCAGGGCCTGGGGCCAGGCGGGACCGATGTCTCCAGCCGCCCCATCCAGATTCAGTTGCAGTCTACGGGGAATCTAGCGACTGTGGCGGCGACGGCTGAGCAGGTGAAGGTGGCGATCAAAGATGTGCCAGGCGCGGCCGACATCGATAGCGACTACCAGCCAGGCCGTCCCGAGTTGCAGATCGCCGTCGACCGCGAGCGCGCCGCCGACCAGGGCGTGTCGACGGCGGCTATCGGCTCGACCCTCCGTACCCTGGTCAACGGTCAGACGGTGTCCAAGTTCCGCGAGGGGGGAAACGACTACGACATCGTCGTGCGTCTGCGGCCGGAGGACCGCGCCCGAGTCAGCGATATCCTGACTCTGGCCGTCCCGACCACCAAGGGAACCCAGGTTCCGCTGAATACCGTGGCGGACATCAAGAGTGGGTCGTCGCCGACGCGCATCACCCGCTACGACCGTCTCACCCAGGTCTCGGTAGGCGTCAACAACGTCGACCGCAACCTCAACGACGTGGTGGCCGACATCCGCGCCGCGCTGGTGGGCGTCCAGCTCCCGCCAGGCGTCACCATCAACATCGGCGGAACCCAGACCCAGCAGAATGAGGGCTTCTCGACCCTCGGCCAGGCGATGCTGTTGTCCCTGGTATTCATCTACATGGTGCTGGCGTCGCAGTTTGGCTCGTTCTTGCAGCCGCTGGTCATCATGCTGGCGATTCCACTCAGCTTCATCGGCGCGTTCCTGGGCCTGCGCATCATGAACATGCCCCTCGACATCCTGGGCATGGTGGGCATGATTCTGTTGATTGGCCTGGCGACCAAGAACTCCATCCTCCTGGTCGACTTCACCAACCGCTTACGCAGACTCGGCATGCAGGCCAACGACGCGCTGCTGCTGGCCGCGCCCGCCCGTCTGCGGCCCATCCTGATGACGACCCTCGCCATCATGCTCGGCTCGCTGCCGGTCGCGATCGGCATCGGTGAGGGCGCGGAGTTCCGCCGTCCGCTGGCTATCGTGACCATCTTCGGCCTGCTGACCTCGACTCTGCTGACCCTGTTCCTCGTGCCAGTTACCTACAGCCTGCTCGATCAGGGAACGCGGGGCGGGAAGCGGCTGCTGGCGGCGCGCCCCTTCCGACGCTCGCCCACGCCGACGCCCAGCCCGGCCGTTACCTCGGCGGGGAGCGCCCCCGGCGCCGACTGAGCCAACGACAAGCACAGACCACCGCCCGCGAGTCTGGCGACTCGCGGGCGGTGTCATATCAGACATGCGTAGCCAGACCGCCATCGGCCTCAACTCACGTTGCCGCACGCAATCACCGGTCCGAAGGGGGAGCTGGCTCGCTCGCTCACATCCAGGTAGGCTGCCTCCGAGACGATGGCGGCCCAATCCCGGTTGCCGACCCAGGCGGTGATGCTGGCCGTGCCGGAAGCGTCGGCCACGAGGTTGGGCAGTGGCAGCAGAGTCGGCCCCGGCAGGGCACAGGTCCCGCGATGGAAGCGCAGGGCGTGGGAGCTACCCGGCCTCAGGCCCGACATCGTTACCCGCACACGATACGCCCCCGCCGACGCGGAGATCGCGATGACTCCCGCGCCTGAGGGGCCATTGGGACTCTTTGGATCGAGGGATGTCACGTAGGAGTCGTCCAGGTTGGGGGGGAGCGTTGTAAAGGGCCGCAGGAAGACCGACGGCTGATACGCCGCAAAGGCGGGCGCAGCGGGAATAACGGTACCGGCGCTCGGCGAGATGACATTGTACAGCGGCCCCAGCGCGGCCGCCTGGGCATTGAGGGCGGCCACGTTAGTCGTATCGCCCCACTGCCCCGCCGCTACCCGCTGCTGAAGCACGCTCAAGGCTGTGAGTACCTCGGCGGGCGAGAAGGTGCAGTGGCCCGCACGCTTGACGTACAGCTGGCGTAGGAACTGCGCCGCGCCCGCCTCTTGAGTCACGCTCTGATACGCCTGCTCATTCTGCACCGGGGCCAGGCCATCATCTGTCGTATGCAGGGCCAGGACCGGGCGATCCAGCCGACCGTCGAACGCGATGTAGCGGGCAAGGTAGTCGAGGGCGTAGGGGTTGGCATCGATGCGTGGGGCAATCTCCAGCCGCGCCAGGTCCGCGTTCAGGTCGAGGCCCGCCTGCTGGTACAGCGCCTCCACCATCGGCCGCATCCCCGATTTCTCCAGTTGCAGCTCATAGCTGACGGCCGCGTTCCCCGATGGGTTGCCGCCCGCGACCTGTTCCATGTTGGCGCGATAGCCGAAAGTGAAGGGCACCCCCATGTACTTGAGCCACAGGTACTGGTTCAGCTGGCGAGCGTTCACGTCGGTCGGGGCGGGCTCGGGTGTCAGCGCGGTGAACCAGCCGGGGGTCGACGACACTGCCCCTGCCAGGGCGATCCGCGCCCGGCCCTGGGGCGTGGCCTGCGCGGCATCCAGGGCCTGCGCCGCCGCCCCTGCGTTGAGGGTCGGGTTAGTGATATTGACGAGTTGGAGCGACGACTGCGGCGCGATCAGGGTCTTCAAGGCGAACCCGGCGTCCAGGCTCAGGTTCCACACGCCAGGGCTGCCCGCCATCAGGCCGCACATTGTCAGCGCGCCATCGAAGCGGCCGGGGTTATTGGCAAGCAAGCCCCCCGTCAGCAGGCCGCCCAGTGACCCGCCCCAGGCAATCACGCGACGCGGCGTCCCGATATTAGCCTGGAAATAGTTCAGCAGCGCCATCTGGTCGTGCAGGGCCGGCTGCACCGCCCAGCCGGTCGTGCTCCACGACGAGCCAGCCAGAGCGTAGCCCTCGGCGAGCAGCAGCGGCCCCAATGCCTCTGGTGCATTCTCGGCGGGGTTCGGCGCGCCGGGCGCTCGGTAGCCGTGGCTCCATAGCAGGAGCGTTCCATTCCAGTTGCCAGGAACCTGAACGATGTAGCTGGCGCCGTCGATGACGCCGGTCGTGGTAGTCACCCCGTCGTCGGCAACCGCAGGCGCTGCCGTGGCGAGCAGACCCGTCAGGAGTAAGCCCACCAACAGGGTTAGCGCCCCACGCATAACCCACCGATGAAGCGCACGAGATCGCATGAGGGTCGGTAGCGGTCGAGACATGGCAGAGTCTCCTTCGTCCAGGGCGCCCCGCCTGGCCGGTAGGGGGCAAGGGAAGCAATTATAGTCGGTAACGAGTCAGGCAGCCAGAAGTTATTTGCGCATCTGCGGCCCAAATTGACACAGCGCATCAAGGGCAGTAAAGTTCGCCTGGTCCGGGGTGGGTCGGCCAACCCTCGCACGACGCGCCCTGACTCTAAGCCGACCCTGCAAGGAGGAATGTATGGGCCTGACGGCCGAACAACGCGCGGTCCTGGAAAAGGCACGCGCCGACGAGGTAAACTTCGTCAATCTCCAGTTCACCGACGTGGTGGGTATCATCAAGAGCGTTACTCTGCCCATCCAGCGGCTTCAGGAAGCCTTCGATCGCGGCATCTGGTTCGACGGCTCGTCCATCGAGGGCTTCACCCGCATCCACGAGTCGGACATGTTCCTCGTGCCAGACGCCGACACCTATCGTGTGCTGCCCTGGGGCGCACAGTCGGGCAAGGTCGCCCGCCTGTTGTGCGATATCTTCACCCCGGCCGGCGACCCCTTCGAGGGCGACCCGCGCCGTATCCTGCGCCGCATAGTGGAAGAGACAAAGCAGCGTGGCTACACCTACTATACCGGCGTCGAACTGGAATTCTACCTGTTCACGCCGGATAATGGCCGTATTCACCCTGCGCCCCACGATGTCGGCGGCTACTTCGACTTCTCGCCGCGCGACGAGGCGGGCCTGGTGCGCCAGGATATTACCCGCGCCCTGGAAGACATGGGCATGGAGGTGGAGATGATCCACCACGAGGTTGGCCCTGGTCAGCACGAGATAGACTTCAAATATGCCGATGCCCTGACGAGCGCGGACAACGCCCTGACGTTCCGCTACACGGTGAAGGCCATCGCCCAGCGCCACGGCCTGTACGCAACGTTCATGCCCAAGCCCATGTACGGCCGGGCAGGTAGCGGCATGCACACCCACCAGAGCCTGTTCAAGGACGGCCAGAATCTGTTCTATCAGGCCAGTGACCCGTACCGACTGTCGCCCCTGGCCTACTCCTTCATGGCGGGCCAGTTGCAGCACGCTCGCGCCCTGGCCGCCGTCGTTGCGCCCACCGTCAACTCCTACAAGCGGCTCGTGCCGGGCTTTGAAGCGCCCGTCTATGTGTGCTGGGCGCAAATCAATCGCTCGGCGCTGATTCGCATCCCCCGCTACTCGCCAGGCCGCGAAAGCAGCACCCGGCTGGAACTACGCTGCCCCGACCCAAGCTGCAACCCCTACCTGGCCTTCGCCGCGATGCTGGCCGCCGGCCTGAAGGGCGTCGACGACGGTCTGGCTGCGCCCGCGCCCACCGAGGAGGATGTCTTCCACTGGGACGCCGAGCGTCTGGCGCAGGCAGGGATCGCCACTCTGCCCGGCTCGCTCCAGGAGGCGCTCACCGAGTTGGCCGCCGACGAGGTGGTGAAGGGCGCGCTCGGTAGCCACGCCTACGAGGCCTTCGACCGCGCCAAGCGCGAGGAGTGGGACGAATATCGCACCCGCGTCACCGAGTGGGAAGTCGAGCGCTACCTCGAAATCCTATAGCCAACAAAAAGGCCCTAAGGGTTTCACAAACCCCTAGGGCCTTCTACTTCAGTGGTCGCCTTACTTCATCGGCGCGTAGGTAGCCTGGATAGCGCCAGAGGCGTCACGCAGGAACAAGTTACCACCGTCGATGCTCCACTTGGCCGCATTGCTCAGGGCCTTGAGGTAGAGTTGCTCAGTCTGCATCGCCGGCGCCTCACACGCCATCATAGTCGACATCACCGGGCCGATCTTGATAGACTGGCCGTCGACGGTGAAGGGGCCATTGTAGGTATTGCAGCCGCTCGAGCCCGAGACACGACCGTCGGTGCCGAACATGGCCGTGACCTTGACACCGGCCGGCAGGCTTTCGACGCCGCCCCTGCCGTTGTTAACGCCGGTTGCCTCCCAGTTGCTGCCCGCCAATCCTGCCACCGCGGCTTCATTCGCGATGAAGTTCACCGACATGGCGTCCTGGGCGGTTCGCATCCCCAAGATGCCGTTGAAGAACGACCAGGTAGCCGACGACTGGAGCGCCTTGAGATAGGCCTTTTCCTGCTCCATGATGGGAGCCGCACACATCTTCTGCGTTGTCGCCAGCTGCCCGATCTTGATCTTGTTGCCATCGACCTGATATCCGCCGCTGTAGGTGTTGCAGCCGGACGAGCCACTCACCTTCCCGTCGACGCTGAAGACCGCCGTCATGGGAGCAGCGGGGTCCACCGACACCACGGCCTGCTTGCCGTTGTTGTAGGAGATGACGTCCCACGGGTTGGATGTGACATTCGGCGCCACCGTCGCCAGGAAGGTCAGGATGACCTTGCCATTGGCGTCGGAGATCGCCAGCGTATCGCCGGTGATCTGGTAGGTGGCCGACTTACCGAGCAGTTGCAGGTATTGCGCCTCCTGGGCCATTACCGCCAGCTCGGGGCACGCTCGCATCGTCGAGCCGGCCGCGCTGATGGTCAACTTGTTGCCTTCAGTCTTGTAACCGGCGAAGTAGGTATTGCAGCCGGCCGTGCCGTTAACACGGCCGGCCTTGAACTCGGCCGTGACTTCGACGTTAGGCAGGGCCTGGGCGGTCTGCCCCTGAACGTTGGTGTACGACTGTAGCTTCCACACCGGTCCCTCCAGGGTTTGGGACGTCTTGCCGGCGGGGGCCGCCTGAGCAGCAGCGGCCGGCGCGGCGGCGGTGGGAGCGACCGCCTTCGGTGCGGCAGTAGCGCCGGCAGCCGGAGCGGTCGTCGCGCCGGCCTTCGGCGCGGCGGTGGCGCCGGCGGCCGCGGCGGTCGTCGCGCCAGCCTTCGGCGCGGCGGTGGC
>CAZJJF010000026.1:9747-19131 GCA_964546245.1 uncultured Anaerolineales bacterium | reverse complement strand
CGTCTTGCCCTGCTGCTCCACCCACGTGTAGTACTTGAGATTGTGCCACTGGCGGCGCATGTCGGGCGTGCCATCCTTGATCCAGTCCGTCTTGGCCCCGTGGAAGATGCCCTCAACGTAGGCCGTACCAAGCGCCTCGTTGATGGGGCCGTAGCGCTCAGCCATCGCGTCCATGACCGAATAGTAGCGGTCAATGGCGTCGGTGCAGATGGTCACAATAACGTCCTGCTTGCCCAGTTGGTAGTGTCTGGCTGTCTTGATGGCTCCCAGCACGTTGCACACGCCGGAGATGCCGAAGATGCTACCCAACTGCCGCGCCTGGTCCTCGGTCACGCCGTACCGCCGCATCAGCAGATCCTGGCCGGCCGGCGACGACAGCACCTGCAAGCCCTTCTTGGATTCGATGTCGTCGAGGCACATAATGGCATCCATGTTGAGAACGTTGTGAATCCAGGTGACATGCTTGTCGCCAATGCCCTGGATGTCGTGGCCGCCGTAGCCATTGTTATACAGCGTCGGGCACTGAATCGGCTCCAGGCCTACCGTGCGCGCGTCGGGGAAAACCTGCTTGATGCGGTCACCTGCCGCGATCGTACCTGAGCTACCCATCGCCGAGCAGAAGGCGGCAATGCGGCCATTGCCGACACCGCGCGCCTGAAGCTCAGCGGCCAGTTCGACAATGGTATTGCCCGTGACGTGATAGTGGAAGCGATAGTTACCCATCTGCTCGAACTGATTGAGGATACGAATGTTGGGGTCGCGGCGCAGCTCCCACGTCTTGTCATAGATTTCCTTGACGTTCGATTCCACGCCGGGCGTCTTGATGACCTGCGCGCCATAGCTCTCGATGCGCTCAAAACGCTCGCGGCTCATGCCCTCGGGCAGCACGACAATGGACTTCGCCCCGACGCGGCCGCCGACCCACGCGCCCCCGATGCCGTAGTTGCCCGTGCTGGGCCAGACTACCGTATTGCGGTCAATGTCAACATGACCAAATAGAATCATCTCAGTCAGCACGGCATACGCAGCGCCCACCTTGTGAGCGCCCGTCGGGAAGTCGCGCCCGTACAGGACTACGATAGGCGACTCGATGCCGGTCAGCCCCTCGGGCAGAATCTCGTACTTGATCTGATTGTCCGCCCCCCGCCAGGTGATGTTGTACAGGTTGATAGGATCGAGGGGCGCTTCCGCCATTGCCTGAACAGCGCGGGCGCGCACTGCCGCGTCGATAGTCTGCGGGTGCAGCATCTCCTCGAAAGTCGGGCCAAGAATCGCTCGTGTCATCATGCCACCTCGCACTAGATTGGCGGCTTCGACCGCCGCGCCGTCATGCCCTCCGGCGTGAGCAGCGGCGTGAAGCCGAATTGGAAATACCGCCCGTGGGCGTCACGGGTCGGGGAAAAGCTCTGCCGAGCCTCATGGGCGTCTACGCCGGCGGCCCGCCCGACGAACGCAGGGCGCGAGCGAGGCCGTCGAGGCTTGGCTCGATGCGCGTCGCCTGTCCCACCGACCTCATGGCCGACGCCACATCCTTCAGGCCGCTACCCGTTGCGATGACCACGACGCGGTCGTCGGGGTCCAGCTTGCCGGCGGCGGCCAGGGCGCGCAGTCCCGCGTAGCCTGTAGCCCCCGACGGCTCCGCAAACACCGCCGCCCCTCGCGCCAGGGCGGGGATGGCGGCCAGAATCTCCTCGTCGCTGACGCGAACGTATTCGCCGCCCGTCGTGCGCACCGCCCGCAGTGCCCGCACCGCGTCGCGCGGGTGGCCGACGGCGATGCTGTCTGCGACGGTCTGGGCCACAATGGGCGTAATAGTCTCGGTCCCCGCCTCCCAGGCTGTGCACAGCACATCGGACCCGGCAGCCTGGATGCCATAGATGCGCGGCATGCGCTCAATCCAGCCGAGCTGGCGCAGGTCGTAGAAGCCCTTCCACACGCCGGAGATGATGTTGCCGTCGCCGACGGACACCAGCACCGAATCGGGGGCCTGCCAGCCCAACTGCTCGCCAATCTCGAGCGAGACCGATTTCTTGCCCTCCACGGTGTAGGGATTATAGCCCGTATTGCGGCAATACCAGCCATACTCGCGCGAGGCGGCCAGACACAGGTCGAAAGCCTGGTCATACGTGCCCTCGACGAGGTACACGTCCGCGCCGAACACCAGCAATTGGGCCACCTTGGCTGCTGGGGCCGTAGCGGGCACGAAGATAACCGCCCGCAAGCCGACCGCGGCCGACATCCCAGCCAGCGCCGCCGCCGCGTTTCCGGAACTGGCTGTCGTGATCACCTGCGCCCCCGCCTCCTGCGCCTTGAGAACGGCCACCGCGCTGGCGCGGTCCTTGAGGGAGCCAGTCGGGTTACGCCCTTCATCCTTGACCCATACCTGGCGCACACCCACCTCGTCCGCCACACGCGGCGCAGCGATGAGAGGCGTGCCGCCCACCGTCGCCAGGGTCGAGGGCTTCGGCCCCAGTGGCGAGCCGCCAGCAAAGGAGGGTGGCGACGCGACGGGCAGCAACGGCGCATACCGCCACATGGAGGGATCGCCATTAGCGGCCAGGGCGTCGCGGTCCCACGCCGCGCCTAGCCGCTGATAGTCGTACCGCGCATCCAGGTTGCCACCGTCACCGCACACATAGCCCGTCGGCGCGGGCGCATGATTCCGCCCACATACCAGGCAGCGCATGGCAATCAGATAGTCGAGTCCAGTCATCATCGCGCCTCCAGGCGCATCGCCGCCAGTTCCTTAGCCGCTTCCCCCCCTGTCGCCCCACCCGGATCGATCCCAGCTGCCCGCGCGAAGTCCGACTGGGCGGCCGCTGTCTCCCGCAACCGCTGATAGGCGCGGCCGCGCCAATAATACGCCTCGGCCGTCACAAAACCATCCTCGATGGCTCGCGTCAGCGCGGTCACCGCGTCGGCGGCGCGATCCATCCGCACGTAGGCCCAGCCTTGCATGTATTCCACCCGACCGCGCCGTGGCCCCGGCGGCAGGACCGCGATGGCTGCCGCATACTGGCCCACCGCCTCGGCGTAGCGTTCCGCATCCGCCGCCTGCGCCCCGGCCAGGGTATGGGCATCGGGGTTATCTGGCGCTACCGCCAGCGCATCCTCGAGGGCAGCCTTCGACAGAGCGGTCTCACCTCGCTGGGCGTAGAAAGCGGCCAGCGCCAGGCGAGGCCGAGGGTCATCGGGCTGGGCGCGGCTCTCGGCCTCCCTGGCCTCGATGATGGCGCGGTTGTCCGTGCTCAGCATCATCTCCCAACGGCGTACCCGGGCCGAGCGCAGGGCGACGTAGCCCAGGACGAGGAGGGCTATGTGCGCCGCGGCCAACGCTCCTTTCATCGGCAAGGGTGGAATGCCGTAGATGCCCACCCAATCGCCGTCCTGGCTGCCCAGGCTGAGGAGCGGGTAGCCCACCAGGCTAAAAAACCATTCCATGATAAAGAAGGTAAAGCCCAGAAACTTGACCATCGGCCG
Source organism: uncultured Anaerolineales bacterium (assembly GCA_964546245.1). Lineage (GTDB taxonomy): Bacteria > Chloroflexota > Anaerolineae > Epilineales > JAHCIE01 > JAHCIE01. The sequence continues at coordinate 15,651 of CAZJJF010000026.1, read as the reverse complement.
CCGCGCTACCACGGCGACGACCAGTCCCACGAGGGCCAGCAGAATCGACACCAGGTTACCGGAGAAGTACAGCCACCACGTTCCCAGCGGGCCGAAGGTGCGGTCTGGGACGACGTAGCCCGACAGCAGCGACCAGTTGAACTCGACCACACGCCCGCCCATGCCCCACACCGCCAGAGCATGGCCCAACTCGTGGAGCAGCACCCCGACCGGGATGAGCAGGAAGAACACCGCCCGATAGGCTCGAGTCTTGTCGTCGCCCGTGATGTTGTCGTCCCAAAACGTGGCCCAGTGGCGGCGTAGATCGACCAGGGTATACACCGCGAGCACACCCGCGATGAGCAGCATCACCGGGCCAAATATGAACATCCTACACCTCTCGCCGCGCGCCGCGCCACAGCAACCCTGCGGCCAGCGCCAGGGCGACGATTGTCGCCAGGCTGATGGCGACGCCGAGCTGGACGCTGCGCGGCGCGTACTCGAAGGTCACCCGGTGTTCGCCCGGCGGCAGATATACGGCGCGGAACATCGAGTCGGCGGTCAGGATGTCGGTCGGCCCATCGTCAACTGTCGCCCGCCAGCCAGGGTACGCCGTATCCGCCAGCACCAGGAATGCGGGTGACGTCGTCTCCGCCGCCAGAACCACCCGCGTCGGCGTATCCTCGACCAGCCGCAGCGTGCCGAGCGTCGCCGGATCGGGCGCGGGCGGCAGGGGCACGCGCGGGTCGGCGGGGCCGGGCACGAGCAGTGGCGCGGCCTCAGCAGATGGCGTCCCCTCCAGAGTCACGCGGCCAGCCATGTTGGCATCATGCGTCAGGCGTTCTAACGCCTGCCAGGGCGCCTCGTAGGTCACGCCCTGGCCGACGAGGCGGGCGCGGGGCAACGTCGTCCCCGTCTCAAACAGCCGCACATCATCATCCCAGTAAACCGGCGTGTAGCGGGTCAGGTCGGAGCGAGTCAGGCTCTGGGCGACGGGCGTCACTTCGCCCATTATAGTCGCGCCAAACAGCAGGGTCTCAGCCCGCGGGTCAACCGGTCGCACCTCAAGCTGACTCGGCGTGAACGACGCGCCCTCGGCCAGAGGCAACTCCACGTAGGTCAGGAAACGGTCGAAGCGTTGCCCTGTCTCGTCCACCTGGCCCCAGCTCAGCGCGGGAGGCGCCTTCGCGTGGCGGACTGCCGCCCGTACGTCCGGCCGTTCGTAAGCCCACTCGCTGGCCTCGATACCGGCCCGGATAGGAAACGCCCCGCTTGCACCGTCCGCGCCGCGCACCGTCACCTCGGCCACCGTCGCCCCCTGGGGTACGTCAACCGCCTGGGACAACGCCAGCAGCAGGCGCAACTCGCGGCCGGGCTGCTGCGCCACGTTGAAGGTACGCTCGTCGGCGGGCGTCGTCGCATCAACCACGGCCAGCGGCCACTCGCGGTCGAAGGCCACACCATTCAGCCGCTGCCGAACGTCGGCCAACCCATTGGGAACCATGAGCCAGCGCACCGCCGCCCGCTCGGCCAGGTCACCCTGGCGGCTGAACAGCGCCGCCGTATAGGCAGCGGGCCGCGCCATGTTCAGGCTACTCTGGCCGTTGAAGTCCGGCACGCCAAAGGGCAGATCGATCATGGGCGGATCCACACGCTTCGCGTGCAGGATGCGGTCGCCGTTGAGAGTCGCCCCCGCATCGGCGGCTCGCTGGGCCTGAACATACTCGGCGACCGGCCGCGGCTCGACCACGCGCGCCAGCGGCGCCGGCGTGACATAGTAGCCCGCCAGCAGTAGCAAGTCAACAGCCGTGATCAGCACGGCGGCGGCGGCGAACACCGGCCGAGAGAACCAGCCGCGCAGCCATGCCCATACGAGGGCCACGCTCAGCCACAGCAGCCCGACCACCTTCCACAGCTCCAGGTTGTCGGGGCGCAGCTTCTGATTGATGGCGTACACCACGTCCTCGTAGCGCAGCGGTGTGCCGCGGGGCAGGTTCAGGTAGAAGGCCCAGATGGCGCGTTCGGCCTGACCGGGAACGCCATTAACGAATAGCACAATCACCACGCCCAGCACGGGAATCAGCAGCGCCAGGGCGGCCAGCCCCACCAGTAGCCAGCGCACTCGCCGCCCCGCTGCCCCGCTCCACTGCTGCGCTATCAGCCAGTCGGCCCCGGCGGCAGCCAGGTAGGCCCCCGCAAAGCCCGTGATGTAGAAGAAGCGGGCCGGCGCGCGCAGCACGTTATAGCCGGGCAGGGAATATAGCCAGGCTTGCGGGCTGAGGGGGGCGTAGACGGCGAAGGCCACCCACAGCGCCAGCAGCGCGGTCGCGACGAAGAATCCCACGTGTCGACGGCGGGGCCAGGCGGCCACCGCTACCAGGGCCAGTACGAAGGGCAGCGTCCCCAGGTAAGTGAGCGTCTCCAGGTTCCACAGCCCCCAGCGCGGACCGCCCGGCGCAGAGTGGAAAAAGGTCGGCCACACCAGGCCGATGAGATCGTAGGGGGGCAGGCTGAAGCTGGCATTGAAGCGCGCCCCCGCCGTCTGGCGCGGCGACAGGCTACCCAGTTCGGCCATCGGTACGATTTGCGCCGCCCCCAGCCCCAGGGCGATGGCGACCGGCAGGGCCAGCGCGGCCAGCGCCCACAGCCAGCGCTGGCTGACCGACGACGAAGGGCCAAGGACGAAAGCAGACTCGCTAGAGGAGACCTCGCCATTGGTCCTTCGTCCTTGGTCCTTCGTCCTCCCCCACGGAGAGAGAGGGGTAGAACCACCGAACGCGCGGTAGACCACCCACCCCGCGTACACAGGCAATATCATGAGCGGGGCCATTGGGTGCAGGCTCAGCCACGCCAGGCCGTAAAACACGCCCGCCGCCAGCAGCCACAACACCAGCCGTCGCCACGACGAGGCTCGCAGGCTCTTCTCGACGGCCAGCAGAAGCCAGGGCAACACAGCCGTTCCGTTGTTAAGGTCGATGTGACTGAAATGGCTGACCGAGAAGCTGTTGAGGGCAAATACCAGCCCGGCCACCGTCGCCCCCAGCGGCCCGATGCCCACCAACCGCACGAAAGCGTACATCCCCAACGCGGCCACCAGGGTCCGCAGAAAGGGAATCAGCATGAGGGCATGGGGCGCGACAAGCAAGACCCAGTTCAGCGGAAACAGCGCCCCGACACTGCCGTCGGCGAAGAGCGGAAAGCCCCCCATCAGATTGGGGTTCCACAGCGGCGACCGGCCCTCGCGCAGCGCGCCAAATAGGGCCTGCATGGTGGGCCAGTAGAAATCGCCCAGGTCGCCATCGATCCACACGCGGCCGGTGGCCCACAGTGGGGCGAACAGCGCGAGGGCGGCCGCCACCACGGCGAGCGCACCCCACACATCGCCCTTCACCGCCATCCGGTCAGCGGCGGCAGTCCGTCGCCGCCGACCGGCTACATCCTGGGTCACGCAGTATTCTCCACCGCAGCGAAGTACCGCGACGGGTCCACCCCGTCGGGCACGATCCACGTCCCCGTCTCACCGCCGAGCGCGCGGCTGATGGCTTCGGGCGACGTAATGAGCGCGGCGCCGCCGCCTCGCGCCAGGAAGTCCAGGGCCGCCTGAATCTTTGGCCCCATGCTACCCTCGGGGAACTGGCCGTCGGCCAGATGGCGTTCGGCCTCACTCACCGTCATGGCCGCCAACTCCTGCTGATTCGGCTTGCGGTAGTTGATAGCGACGCGCTCGACCGCCGTCGAGATGAGCAGCAGGTCGGCCTGAATCTGGCTCGCCAGCTGCGCCGAGGCGCGGTCCTTGTCGATGACCGCCGCCACACCACGCAGATGCCCATCGGCTTCGGCCATGACGGGAACACCGCCGCCACCGGCGGCGATGAGGGTGAACCCCCCTGCCAGCAGATTCTGGATGGCTTCGATCTCGACGATGCGCCTGGGCATAGGCGAGGCGACGACGCGGCGGAAGCCACGTCCGGCGTCCTCGACCATCTGCCAGCCCTCGGCGCGGCGCGTCTCCGCCTCGGCCTCGGTCATGAATGAGCCAATGGGCTTGCTAGGATGCTGGAAGGCCGGGTCGGCGGTGTCTACCTCGACCTGAGTCACGACCGTCACCGGCCTGTCCGGCATCGCGCGCCGTAAGAACTCGTTATACAGACACTGCTGCAACATGTAGCCAATCGCGCCCTGAGTGTCTGCGCCGCACGCGTCGAGCGGAACCTCGTGCAACTCGTGGCGGGATAGCTCCGAACGGCGCAGGATGAAGCCTACCTGGGGACCGTTGCCGTGCGTCACCACCACCTGCCACCCTGCCTGAATCATCTCGGCGATGTGAACGCAGGTCTCAGCCGCCGCCGCGTACTGGTCGGGAACCGTCTGGTGCGCCTTGTCTGCGATCAGGCTATTGCCGCCGATGGCAACCACGGCGAGCTTGCGACGACCGTCGGGGGTCATTCATCCTCCTCATTGAGGCGATACGTAAAACGTGATGCGTGAAACGTGAACAGATCCGTCGGTTCTCATGCGCCACGTTTCACGTTTCAGGCTTATCCCATCGTCAAGGCCATGATAGCCTTCTGGACGTGCAGGCGGTTCTCGGCCTCGTCATACACCCACGACGACGGCCCGTCGATGACGGCGTCGGCGACCTCCAGGCCGCGATCGGCCGGCAGGCAGTGCATGTAGCCGCAGTCATCGCCCTCGCCGGCGGTCATGGCCATGCGTCGCTCGTCGAAGATCCAATCCTTGTACTGCGCACCGATGCGCGCGCTCTCGGCATTGTCACTCGTCGTCAGCAGCGCGCCCCACGACTTCGGGTACACCACCTCGGCGTCGCGCACCGCCTCGTCCATGTCGTGGGTCATGGAGAACTTGCCGCCGTAGCGCTTCGCATTGGCGGCGGCTTCTTCCATGATGCTCGGCATCAACTTGTACTCGGGGGGATGCGCCAGGACCACGTCGGCCCCCCAGCGCGTCAGCTGAATGACGAGCGACTGGGGCACTGAGATGGGCTTCTGGTAGCTGGCGGCGTAGGCCCACGACACGGCGATGCGCTTACCCTTGAGGTTCGGCCCCTTCTTCTCCATGATGGTCATCAGGTCGGCCAGAATCTGGAACGGGTGATACACGTCGCACTGCATGTTGAGCACAGGCACGCGCGAGTACTGCGCCACCTCGCGGATGTACTTGTTGCCAAAGTCCCAGTCGCACTGGCGAATGGCAATGCCGTCAAAGTAGCGGCCGAAAATCTCGCCGATTTCCTTCGCTGTGTCGCCGTGGCTGATCTGCGTCGTCTCGGAGTCGATGAACGCGCCGTGGCCGCCCAGTTGGGCGATGCCCGCCTCGAAGGAGCCGCGAGTACGGGTGCTGCTGAAGAAGAACAGCATGGCAAGCACCTTGTCGCGCAGCAGCGCGTGCGGCTCGCCGAGGGCGCGCTTGCGCTTCAGGTCAAAGGCGACGTCAAGGGCAGTCTCAATTTCCTCGCGGGTCCAGTCCGTATCGCCAATGAAGTCTCGGCCGCGCAGTCCGGTTTGCATGGGAAGTCTCCTTAATGGCAGGATGTCGTCGATGGATGCGTTGTTCGATAGCGGCGGAAAACGTGAAACGTGATGCGCGAGAACCCTCGTCGTTATTCACGTTTCACGCATCACGTTTCACTTGGCGCGTCAAGCCCTATTCACTACGAATGTCCCACAGCGCCAGGCATCATTCAATGAGCGACGGCAGCAGCGCGTACCACTCCGTGGCGCGCACCACATCGGCCAGGGAAACCTGGTCGATGACGGTGTGGGCATGCAGCTCATCGCCAGGGCCAAAGCCAATCGACGGAATGCCCGCCTTGCCCATCCAATAGATGCCGTTGGTGCTAAAGTTCCACTTCCCTGTCGGCAGCGGCTCGCCCCATAGCCACTCGCCTGCCTTCACCCCCGCCTG
>CAZJJF010000026.1:5636-9737 GCA_964546245.1 uncultured Anaerolineales bacterium | reverse complement strand
CTGTACGATGGCCGCATCCTCGGGCAGCGCCCAGTCCGGGAAGTATTTGTCCACCTCGAAGACGACGCCGGTGTAGCTCGGATCGTCGTACCACAGCATCTCGACCGTGATGTCGTCAGCGCCGGCGGGAACCAGGTCCTTCACCTGCTGGATGGCGTGGTCCTTGCTCTCCCCGAAGGTCACGCGGCGGTCGATGTACACGGTGCACTCGTCGGGCACAGCGTTGATGGACGGCGTCTTGACGTGGACATCGGTGACTGTAATCGTCCCTTTGCCCAGGAACTCGTGGACGCCCAGATGCGGGTCCAGATCGCGCACGCCAGCTATGACAGGCAGCATCTTGTACACGGCATTGTCGCCCAAGAAATTGCTGGCGGCGTGGGCCGAGCGGCCCTTGGCAACAACCTTCATCTCGACACGGCCCTTATGGCCGCGATACACCTGCATCTTGGTCGGCTCGCCGATGACCACGAAGTCGGGGCGGATGCCCTCCACCTCGACGAAGGCGTGGGGTGCAATGCCGTCACACCACTCCTCCATGTTGCCGAAATAGTAAGCAGTCCATCCCTCCAGCAGGCCCAGATCGCGGGCCAGGGCCAGGCCATAGACCATGCCAGGCGTGGAGCCTTTCTCGTCACACGCACCGCGCGCGAAGAGAATGCCATCCTCGACCTTGCCAACGAAGGGGTCCCAATCCCAGGCCTCAGGATCACCCACCCCTACCGTGTCGATGTGGCTATCGTAGACCAGGACACGCGCGCCGCTGCCGATGCGGCCCACGATATTGCCCATCCGGTCGAACCACACGTCGTCGAAACCGAGGCCACGCATCTCCTCGGCAACGCGCTCACCCACCGGCCCGATCTGGCTCTCATACGAGGGAATAGCGACGATGTCGCGCATGAACTGAACGATGCGGTCTTGTTGTGCGGCGACGCGTTCATGAATCGTCGCGACAACTTCGGGCGTAGGAGACATGGCAACTCCCGTGGTGAAATAGTGAATTGACTTGGCGCGTGACAGGGATTGAAGGAGCGCCCGCCAGGCACGAAAGACCGTCGGGGCGCATGGGAACTAGCGACCGGGGGCGCGGTCGCCCATCTTGCCAACAACGGCAAAGCGACCATTGGTCACAAGGCCGAGGCTGTTCTGGTAGACGCCGTGGTGGCGCGTTCGGTTGGGATGAATCATGGCGATGGCTCGCCTCAACAGCGGTTGGACCCTTCCATTTTACCACAAGCCACCGTGCGCGGCAAGGCGCACGTGGGCACACATCCCCTGCCCAGGCCCACAGGGTCCTGCGAGAATCGTGTGGGCCTGCCCAACGCCTACGGCGCAAGTATCAACCGATATAGCGCCACCAGGGTCGCGAAGACCGCCGCCGCCATCAGCAGCGCCGCGATACTCGCGCCCCAGCCTGGACGATGCACAGCCGCCGCTAGGCCTCAGCCTTCGCCTTGCTGCGCGAGCGGGATGGATCCCCCGTGATCAGCAACACGATGAGCATCAGCACGAACGGCACGACACCCGTGAGCTGCGCCGGTAGCGCCGACACGAACAACTGAATGATGCCCGCCGCCGAGAACAGGGTGAACAGGTACGTGCCCAGCGTCACCCAGACCGGATTGCGGCGGCCGAAGATGACCAGGGTCAGGGCCAGCCACCCCCAGCCCAGGGTGTGATTCTGCGTCCAGCCCGGTTTGGTGCTCAGGGTGAAAGCTGCGCCAGCCAGCCCGGCCATCAGGCCCGCAAACAGAATGTACAGGTACTGCAAGCGGGCGACGGGAATCCCGCGCCGCATGGCCGACTCGGGGTTAGCGCCAATGGCCCGCACCGTGACGCCCGGCCGGGTACGGTACAGATAGTATGTCAGGCCAATGGCCGCCAGGTACGACAGGTAGACGAAGATGTCCTGCTTGAAGAAGGGCTCCAGGAAGGGAATACTGCCCAGCATCGGCACCGGCAGGTCAGGCATGGCCGAGGCCGGCTTGCCCACCATGGGGTTGCCCGCGTAGGCGCTGACGGCGATCGCCAGCGTGCCGACGATCAAGCCAGTGGCGAACTGGTCACGGCGCTGGACAACCACGAAGTAGCCAAAGATGGCCGCCAGGGCCACCCCCACCAGCGGACCGACCACGGCGCCCAGCAGCAGGTTCCCCGACGGGAAGGCCGCCACGAAGGCGGCCAGCGCCGACAGCATGATCAGGCCGTCGAGGGCCAGAATGATGACGCCCGCCGATTCAGCCATCGTTTCGCCCAACGCCGCCAGCAGGAGGGGCGTCGCCAGCTTGACGACCAGGGAGAAGACGAGGACGAAGTCGATGTCAACCACGAAACGTTCCTCCTGGTGAGCTAGGCTTTCTTCTCGCTGCCCTGCAATACGAACAGGGCGAAGATGATGCTGCTCTGAATGACCAGCGCGAGGCTAGGGTCGATACCCAGCCGAATCTGCAAGCCCACTGTCCCCGCGTTGATAATGCCGAACAGCACGCACAGGACAATCGTGGCGAGCAGGTTCATACGGGCGATGAGATAGATGAGGATGGCGGTGAAGCCAAAGCTGGTGGTGATGTCAGGGGCGAAGCGCCGGAAGTAGTCCGATGCCGTGATGACGCCCGCGATACCCGCGATGGCGCCGCCCACGATGAGAGTCAAGAAGAAGATGCGGTTGGCGGACACACCATAGTAGCTGGCCGCCGTGCGCGACAGGCCTACGGCGCGAATCTTCAGCCCAATGGACGTGCGCGTCAGGGCGAAATGGACGGTCACCAGGATCAGCAGAGATAGGGCAACGGCGATAACATTAAAACCGCCAACCGTGCCGAAAGAGGCATTGGGCGGGTAGGGGATACCCGACATGCGCCGCTGGCTCGCCTCCCACCAGACATTGAGCAGCATGAACTTGACGAGAGCGCCCGCCACCTGATTGAGGGCAAAGCCGCTGAAGATTTCGTTGACGCCGCGCAGCTTGAACAGGGCAACCAGGAATGCCCAGAACCCCGCCACAGCCGCGCCCGCCAGGAGCATGCCCGGCACAAGGATGATGGCCGGCGCATTGCGCATGGCCAGGAGGACAGCCGTAGAGCCGATGGTCGCCATCGCCATCTGGCCCTCGATGCCGATATTCCACAACGAGGCGTTGAAGGTCAGCATCGCGCTGGCCGTGGCGATGATGAGGATGGCGGCGAAGAACAGTGCGTCGGCGAGACGACCGACGGTCAGGCCGGTGAACATCTCGCGATAGACAGTGAGGGGATTCTGACCGGCCAGAATAATGAGGATGGTCGGCAAGGCTAGCGCGGCCAGGGCGGAGAGGATGCGCACCGGCCAACCCTGGCGGCGAAACTCCTCCCATGAGAAACGGGACGCGGCGTCAGGCTGGATACTTTGACCGACCCCGCTCATGCGTCCCCCTCTACGCGGGCAATGGGATCCGCGCCACTGATTAGATGCTTGAGTTGATGGATGTCGTGGTGGGCCGGGGATACCTCGCCGATGATGCGACCCCGCGCCATGACGAGAATGCGGTTACAATGCTGCCATAGCTCCTCGACCTCGGTGGAGGCCACGACAACCCCCGCGCCGCGCTCACATTGGTGGAGAATCCACTCCCAGATGAAGGCAGCGGTGGGCACGTCAAGGCCGCGAGTGGGGTTATCGAGGAGAAGCAAGTCGACGTTCTTGGGCGTAGACGCCAACATCAATCGCTGCTGGTTGCCGCCCGACAGGCCGCTTGCCAGCGACGACGGCTGCCCTTTGAGGTGGAACTGGTGAATGGACTTCTCCGCCATCTCGTGCATGGCCTGCTGGTCGAGCATCATGCGGCGGGCGAGAATCTTTTCGTGGGCCAGCGCGAGCTGCTCCTCGACGCTGAAGCCATCCACCAGGCCCTCGCCCATGCGGCCGGCCGGCACGACATGGGGAACCTTCGCGTGAATGGTACGCGCGCCACTGGCTACTTTGCCGCGTCCACCCAAGATCGCCAGCAGCGACGACTGCCCCGAGCCTTCGATGCCCGCCAGGCCCACGATTTCCCCGCTGTGGGCCTGCACGGTAATGTCGTACAGCGCTGGATCGGTGTGGGCCGAGGCATTCTGCAAG
>CAZJJF010000026.1:0-5626 GCA_964546245.1 uncultured Anaerolineales bacterium | reverse complement strand
CTTCGACGCGGTGGCGTTCTACAACGCTCTAACGGGGCACGCCGGGCCGGTGATCGTCTGCGTCGGCGGCGCCGCCGCCTCGGCCGCCTCCTTCGTCGCCGAGGCCGGCGACGAGGTGGTGATGCCGGAGAACGCCTTCCTGATGATCCACGATCCAGCCGGCCTCGTGATGGGGACGGCCTGCCTGGTGCGGTTGCGTCTCAAACATCATGTGGACCAGCTGTGCCTGGTCGATGGGTCTGGCCGCCGCGCCGGCCTTGTGGCCGCGTCGCAGGACGGTGATGCGATCGCACTGGCCCACCGCGTCAGCGATGCTATGGGTGATGAAGACGACGGTCTTGCCCTCCTTCGCCAACCGCTGGAGGCTATCGCGCAGGCCAGACCCCATCGGCGGCTCGTCAAGGATGATGACCTTCGCGCCCTGGATGATGACCTGGGCCATCGCCAGTTGTAGCCGCTGGCCCACCGTCACATCGCGAACGCGCACCGCCGGCGACAGGGTGAAGCCCATCTGGTCGTTGACGCGCCGAATCTCGTCACCAAGCTTGCTGCGGCTGAATCCCCAGCCCGCCGTGCCCACGACCAGATGCTCTAGCACGGTCAGTTCGGCGAAGTCCTGGGGGTCCTGGGGTACGTAGCCCACGCCCAACGCCATGGCATCCCGTGGCGAAGCAATGTGCACGTCGCGGTCGTCCAGCCGAATCTTGCCGCCCTCGGGCAGATACCACCCTGCCAGGACCTTCATCAGGGTGGACTTGCCCGCGCCATTCTCGCCAAGCAGGCCGTGGACCTCGCCCGGCTCAAACACGGTCGAGACCTCGTTGTTCGCCACCAACGAACCGAACCGCTTGGTGATATTGACGAGTTCGACTTTCATGGCGCTTGCCCTTCTACACCGACTCCGGCATGAGAATGCGGAGCGGCTTGCGCTGGATGGCCACATCCAGCGCTCTTCGCGGGGTCGAGCGGCGGATGTGGCCATCCGCCGCGAACAGTAGCTGTGGACTCGGTCGAGGCGCTGCCAGGGCGATGGTCGGCGGTCAGGCCGCGCAGCCATCGCCCTGCAGGCTATGTCACTACTTGCCGTACTGCTGTGTACCGGAGATGAGCTTCTCGGTGTACCAGATGTCCTTGTAACTCGGCGCCTGGCCCTGGGCAACCCAGGTCGAACCGTCGGCCCAGTTGATGGGACCTTGCATCAGCTTGAGCTTGCCGCTGGCGAAGTCATCGGCCATCTGCTTCACCATCGCCTTGCCTGCATCACCGGCGGCGGGGCCGGGCATGAAGCCAACTACGGTGCCCTTGTCAGTCAGCACGTTGGCCCAGACCGGATCCCACACCTTGAACTCGCTCTTCCACTGCCCCTTCTCGACCATGTCCATCACATAGTTGATTTCCTGGTCCCAGTGGAAGTACGGAATACCCGCGCACGAGTTAGGGGCAACGGCGCAGGCGGGCAGATAGTCGTAGGGCAGGCTGAAAGCCGACTCACCCTTGTCCGCCAGGGACTTGGCGAACTGTAGCGCGTCCTGGGTGTCGATACCGCTGGCGAAGACGTCGGCCTTGAGGGCGCGCGCCTGGCCGAGCAATTGCTGCGGGTCGTTCGTCTGGCCGGGGATGGGGAACCAGAAGCCCAGGATCAGGTTAATGGCCTTGACGTCCTTGTTGAGTTGCTTGCCGCAGTACTGAGCGCCCCACGCGAAGGCGTTGAAGAAGCGGCGCGTCTCGGCGTTATCAGGGCCGTTCAGGTAGGCGATGACGTTGTTCTTGGTCTGGTTGGCGGCCATGCAGCCAGCCAGGGCCTTGGCATACTCCATCGATCCCATGTTGTTGGTCAGGTTGGTGGGCGCGCCACCCTTCAGCACATGGTCGCCGGAGATGTGGTCGACAAAGATGTCCGGGAACTGCTTGGCGGCCGCCTCGGCGCACGGAATGAAGTCGTCGCTGTTGAAGCGGACGAGAACCTTGCCGCCGGGGTTGTCCTTCTTGGCCTGGTTGACCAGCTCGGCCACGATGTTCTCGCAGACGGGCTTGGCCGGGTTGCCGGGATTCAGATTCTTGTAGGCCAGGTAGGCCCAGCCACGCTCCTTGACGGCCTTCGCGGTCGCCTCAAGGTGCGCCTTGTTCCAGCCGTTATCGTTCTCATCGCCGACGGCTATGTCGATCAGGGTGAACTTACCCGTTGGCGCCGCCGCCTTGGCGGCCTCCGTTGCCTTGGGCGCGGCCGCGGCCGCCGCCACTGTCGGCGCCGCTTGCTGGATGGCGGCTGCCACCGTTGGCGCCGCTGCCTTGACTTCCGCGACGACCGTGGGCGCCACCGCCTTGGCGGCCGCCGCGACCGTCGGCGCGGCCTTCTCGACCGCCGCCTGTTGCGCTGGCGTACAGGCGGCCGCCAGGGCTACCAGCGCCAGCAGCGCCAGTACGATCCAACCTCGTTTCATCATGACAGTCTCCTCCTATGGTACTTCATCAACCCTGACGCACCATCACCGGGCGAGGGCGCCGGGTTATCCACTATAGATACTCGATCACCGTCGGGTCGAAGGGCCGCCCCGCCACGAAGCGCCCGTGGCCGGGCGTGCCCAGAAACTCCCCATCAAGATAGACAACACGGCCGCGGCTGATGGTGGCCTTGACTCGCCCCTCGACCTCGAACCCGTCGTAGGGGGTATAGCCGCCAACGGTGTGCATCGACCTGGCCTCAATGGTGGACCGCCCGCGCGGGTCATACACGACCACATCACCGTCCGCGCCCACCGCCAACGATCCCTTCCGGGGGTACAAACCATAGACACGGGCCGGGTTCGTCGCCGTCAGTTGAACCAGCCGTTCGAGGCTCAGACGTCCCGGCAGCACCAGATAGGTGTACAGAACCGGCAGCATGGTCTCGACGCCCGGAATGCCCCCCGCCGTGGTCGGGAACTGCCCCGTTGCCCGCTTTTGACTCAACGCATAATCGCAGTGGTCGGTTCCAATGCTGTCCACCCAGCCCATTTCGACCAGCTCCACCAGCTCGCGGCGCAACTCGTCGGGGCGAATGGGCGGTTGCATGACATACCACTCGGCCCGCGGCCCCGCGTAGACATCGTCCGCAAACAGCAGATACTGGGGGCACGTTTCGGCGATGGCAGGCTGGCCGACACTACGCGCGGCCTGGATAAGGCGCGCCGCGCCCGGTGTCGAACAGTGGACGACGAAGAGCGACGCGCCGGCCTGCTCGGCCAGGAACAGGCAGCGATGTACCGCCTCCATCTCGGCCAGCGGCGGCCGCGCCGCGCCGTGGTAAGCAAGGCTCGTGCGCCCTGCTTGAATCAAGGCCTGCCCCGCCTCGCTAACCAGTGGGTCGTTCTCGGCGTGCACCATGACCAGCGCGCCCGCCTCAGCCGAGGCGCGCATGATGCGCAGTAGCCTGGCATCGTCGCAGAAGTAGTTGGGGCGATAGGTTGTGTACACCTTGACGCTCGGCACGCCAGCGGCCACCAGGTCCGCGATGCTTGGCTCGGCGCCCAGGGGAAAGTCCGTCACCATGCAATGCAGCGCGTAGTCAATATGTACCAGCGGGTCGGCCTCGGCCTGGCGCAGCGCAACAGCCTCGGCCGGAGTTTGCCCGGCGAGTTGCGTGGCAAAGTCGACCACGGTCGTCACGCCCCCACACGCTGCCGAACGTGTTCCGATGCCGAAATCGTCGTCGGTGCGATAGATGCCGGTGTCCAGGGCAAAATGCACGTGGGCGTCCACCAGGCCCGGCATGACGTAGCAGCCCTGCGCCTCGACGACGCGCTCCCCTGGCAGCGGTTGGAGATAGCTGGCAACCGCCGCGATGCGCCCTGCCTCGATAAGCACATCGGCCTGCGTGCGCCCTTCGACGGTCACGACCGTGCCTCCACGCACCAGCAACCGGTCGCTCATACGCCCGCCCGCTCCACCATACGCCGTGCGATTTCGTTATGTCGCCTCAGGAAGCGTGGCAAATCCAACGTGACGACGCGCCCGTCCTCGACCACCACGCGACCGTTGACCACCGACCAGTCCACCTGCGGCGGGCGGCAGAACACGACGGCGGCCAGCGGGTCATGCACCCACGCGCCAGCGAAATCCAGCGTGTCCAGGTTGATGCCAATGAAGTCGGCGGCCATACCGGGGGCCAGGTAGCCAATGTCGTCGCGCCCCAGCACCTCAGCGCCGCCCCGTGTCGCCAGCGACAACGCCTGCTCCGCCGTGAGCGCGCCCGGGTCGCCGCCCACCCGTTGCAGCAGGAGGGCCATGCGCGCCTCGGTCAGCATGTGCGACGAGTCGTTACTGGCCGAACCATCGACGCCCAGGCCGACCGGTACACCCGCCTGCATGTACTGGACCACAGGCGCGATGCCCGACGCCAGGCGCATGTTGGAGGAGGGGCAATGGGCCACGCCGGTCCGCGTGTGCGCCATACGCGCGATCTCGGCCTCACTCACGTGGACGGCGTGCGCCCACCACACGTCGTCGCCAACCCAGCCCAGGCTCTCGGCGTACTCGACCGGGCGCATCCCGAAATGGGCCAGGCAGAAATCCTCCTCGTCGCGGGTCTCGGCCATATGGGTGTGCATGTGCACACCATACTCGTCGGCCAGGGCGCGACTCTCCCGCATCAGGTCGGGCGTCACCGAAAACGGCGAGCACGGCGCGACAGACACGCGCAGCATCGCGTAGGGGTTGGGGTCGTGATACAGCTCGATGACGCGCACGCAATCCTGTAGAATGGCATCCTCGCGCTCCGTCACCCGGTCCGGCGGCAATCCGCCCTGGGACTCGCCAAGCGACATGCTCCCCCGCGTGGGGTGGAAGCGGATACCCAGTTCGCGGGCAGCGGCGATTTCGTCATCCAGGCGCGCGCCGTTGGGAAACAGGTACAGGTGGTCGGCGGCCGTCGTGCAACCCGATAGGAGCAACTCCGACAGACCCACCGCCGCGCTGACGTAGACGGCCTCGGCGTCCATCTCCGCCCACACTGGATACAGGGTCTTTAGCCAGCCAAAAAGGTTCGCATCCTGGGCGGCGGGTAGGGCGCGGGTGAGAGTCTGGTACAGGTGGTGATGGGTGTTGACGAGGCCAGGGAGGACGAGCTGGCCCCGCGCATCGATGACGCGGTCGGCCGTGGTCGGCAGGTCGGCCGTTGGGCCGACCGTCTGAATCACAGAATCCTGCACAAAAAGCCCGCCGTCGGGGATGCGGCGGCGGCCATTATCCAGAGTCACCAGCAGGGTTGCGTTGCGTACGAGAAGACTAGACATGCTGTCTCCGCCGCGAGAAGCTCACCAGGATGAAGAGGGGGGCGTCGTTGCCCAGGGGCAGCGTGTGGGCTGTTGCGCCATGTCGCGGCCGCCGGATATTAGCACACAATCCAGGGCGCGTCAAAACCTGGATATATTGACCCCGCGCCGTGAGTTCGACGCAGCCGTCGGTCGTCAGAAGGCCGACGCGCGCGGCCAGCTCAGTGTAGACCATCAGCCGAACCGCCCGGTGATGTAATCTTCCGTCTTCCTGTTGCCTGGATTGGTAAACAACTGGCGGGTCGGGCCATATTCAACCAGTCGCCCAATACGGTCGTCGCCCGCCAGCATGAAGGCGGTGAAGTCAGAGACTCGCG
>CAZJJF010000025.1:0-19430 GCA_964546245.1 uncultured Anaerolineales bacterium | reverse complement strand
GGCCTGGTAGACGTCGCGCCTGCCGCCGCTGACGCTGTCGCCCGTATCGGCCTGCCAGCCAGCCTGGCCGAGGCCAGGCGCGCCGAAGCATGCGTCCACCAGGCGCGGCAGAGGCGTGTCCGCCGCCGCGCCCTCCTGAACGATGATGACCGGATCGCCGCCAATCATCAGAATCGACGGGTCACGGTTATCCGTGTCGTGGCTCGCGGCGGCCAGGTCCACCTTGTAACCGCCCTCTACCGGGGCCAGAGTCACGGGGCGGCCGGTCTTATCCAGGGCGCGGCCGGTCCCCCCCGGCACGAAGGCCGTGCTGGGCTGGCGCGTGGTGTTCCAGATCACCGTCACCAGGCTATCGCCGCGCTGCATGCGCACCCCCACCAGCTTTCCCGGCCAGATGAACTGCCAGCGCGTGGTGTTGGACGCAAGGAGCGACTGCACCTGCTCGGCGGTCGGCGGGAAGGCCGAGTCTTGCCAGAACAGGCTTGCGTTGGTCACGCCCGCGAACTCCCGCGCCGCCACCTGGTAGGCCACGTAGGCGGGGCGCACGCTGCCGTTGTCGCGAACCAGACCCCAATGGATGCCATTGTCCGCGCCCTCGTCGCGCATCTTGTAGACCTCGAAGCGCTCGACGCCCCCCGCGCGAGCCAGGGCGGTGGCCTGGATGACCCATGCCGCCTGCTCCTGGAGACTGGCGCGCTGGTCGGTGCGCGGCAGCTTCCCGGCCGCGTCATCGGCGGGGACGACGTTGGCCTCGCCAATCCACACTGGCTTGTTCAGGCCATGACGCTGAAGCTGGCGGCGAAACAGCATCGGCAGCGCATACGCATTCAGGGGGCTGCCATAGCTATGGACGATGATACCGTCGAAGAACCAGCCATTGGCGGCCGACTCGGGATCGCGGGCCAGGGCATCCAGCACGCCCTGGACATACAGCGGGCGGCCCGCTTCCTTGTCGAACCAGTAGGCCATGCCCGCCATGTAGACCTTCGCGCCGGGGTTGGCGGCCTTGACCGCCTGGTAGCCAACCTTCAGCAACCGCGCGTAGTCGGCGGGCGTTCCTTCCCAGAAGGCGTGGCCCTGGGCATCGTAGACGTCTGGCTCATTCCAGATAATCCAGCTATCCACTGTGCCCTTGTACTGGCTCGCCAGGCGATACATGAAGTTACCCCAGACATTGTCGGGGTCGTTCCAGGGCCTGTCCAGCCCCTTGGGCACACCCCGCGCGCCCTGGCGGTGGTCGTCGATGGCCCACGCCGGCGTATCGACGACGACACCCACCACGTCGAAGCCGCGCCCGCGCTCAGCCTTCAGCCTGTCCGGCGAAAAGCCGCGCTCGACCAGGACATCGTGCTGGTGCAGGGGCTGCAAGTCCTTCCAACTGAACACGACACGCTCCCACCTGACGCCGGCGGCCTGAGCCAGGTCCGGCGCGGAGATGGCCTGGACCGCGCCGAAGAACGGGTCGGCCTGGGGTACGGCGGGTAGGCGGCTGGTCTCGTCGCTCGGCGGAGCGGCGCTGGCGGAGTGGGTGACGGCGAGGGCGAACAGAACGATGAGGAGGGGGGCGGTAACCCCCCATCGCCACAAAGGCAGGTATCGCATGAGGCTCTCAATCTAGGCGGCGGCACACCAAATTATACGCTTAACCGGGCGCGAACGTCCCATTTCGCACTTGTCGCGCCGAGCCGGACCCCACAGCAAGTCGGGGGCCACACCCGGTGACGACCGCTGTCCGCTAGACGCGCGCCGATTCGGTGCTATACTCACGCGCGCGGGATGGTATCACCCCGCGCGTGTCGCATGCCATACCGATTACGAAGACTCTGAAGGCCTCGGAGACCTTTGGGTCTCCCATCCTTACCAGGAATGACGCCCATGTCCCAGGCCCACGCAGAAGCGTCCGGTGTCGTCAACGCCCCGCCATCCGTCGTCTATGCTACCCTGGCCGATTACCGCATCGGTCACCCCAAGGTTCTGCCCAAGCCGTACTTTTCGGATATAGTGGTCGAGGCGGGGGGACAGGGAGCGGGGACCGAGTTTCGTGTCACGGTGAGGGTTCTCGGCACGGAGACGAAGTACCACATGCGTGTCGCCGAGCCGCAGCCCGGCCGCGTCTTGTCGGAGACCGACCTGGCCACCGGCCTCACCACCACCTTTACCGTCGAGTCCCTCGACGGCGGTCAACGCTCGCGCGTGACCATCGCCACCGATTGGATCAGCCGTGGCGGCCTGGCCGGCTACGCCGAGCGGCTGCTCACGCCGTTCTTCATGCGGCGCATCTACGCCCGGCAGCTCCGCCAGATGGACGAAGTCATCGCCCGCCAATAGGGGCGACTCCCTCTCGCGGACACCCTCTAGCCCGTGTCGGGCGTCTGAGGAGCGGCGGAGGCCTCTCCCGCCTGCTGCCGACTCAGGAAATCCTGCACCGCGCCGTCCACGCTGCGGTAGAGGTACTCTTCGCCGATGACGGCCATCGCGCCCGTCTTGCGCAGCCGGTCACGTACCGAGCCGTGCGCCTGGGCCAACAACAACTCCACTCCTTCGCCGCGTAGGGTCTCGGCGAGCGCTTGCAGCATGTCGTTGCTGGAGATATCCAGGTCGGCGCTGGCCCCAATGTCGAGAACGACAGCTACCGGGCGTGTCGCCGCCACCTGACTCAGAATCTGGTCGCGGGCCACGTTGGCGTTGAAGAAATAGAGGGGCGCCTCGACGCGCAGGATGATTATGCCCGTCACCTGGGGGTAGCGAGGGTGGCGGCTGATGTCGCCGTAGACGCCCGGCTCGTCTGGGACCTGGCCGAGAGTGGCGATATAGGGGCGGCTGGCGCGGTAGAGCAGCATGATCAGCGACAGCAGCACCGCGATCACCAGGCCCGTCAGTACGTCGGTAGTGATGACGCCGAACAGCGCGGCCAGGGCCACCACGAAATCTGTGCGGCGCGAGGCATAGTAGCGGCGCAACTCGCCGATGTCCATCAGCCCGATGGCCGAGGTAATGACGATCGCGCCCAGGGCGGCATTGGGCAGGTTATGGAACAAGGGGGCCAGAAAAGCCAGGGTCACGATCACCACGGCGGCTGCGACCAGCGACGCCATCTGGGTACGCGCCCCCGCCGAGTCGGCCGTCGCCGTTTGGGACAGGCTGGCGTCGACGGTGAAGCCCTGAAACATGCCGGCGGCCACGTTCGACGCCCCTAGCGCGATCAGTTCCTGGTCCGGGTGGATGTCGTAGTGGTAGCGCGCGGCAAAGGCCCGCGCCGCGCCCAGCGACTCGCCCACGGCCAGGAAGATGATACCCGCCGCGCCGGCCACCAGGAAGAAGAAGTTGCCGGGGCCGATGCGGGGAAAGGTGGGCGCTGGCAGGCCGGTCGGGATCGCGCCAACGACGCTCACCCCCTGCTGGTCGAGGTTGAAGGCCGCGACGACGAGAATACCCGCTGCCAGGGCGACCAGCGCGGCCGGAATGCGCGGGTAGAGGCGCTTGAGCGCCAGAATCAGCGCGATGGACCCCGCCCCGACCACAAGCGTCCACGGGTTTGTCTCGGCTAGATTGTTGAGAAGTTGGTACAACTGCTGGAAGAAGTTACCGCTGCCCGACGGTATGCCGAAGATCTTAGGGGCCTGGCCGATGATAATGTTGAGGGCCAGGCCGAACACGAACCCAGTGACTACCGACTTGGATAGAAAGTCGGAGATGAAGCCCAGGCGGGCCAGGCCAGCAATGATCAGGATGATGCCGACAATGAGCGCCAGCGCCGCGCTCAGGGCCGCGTAGAGGCTGGCGTCGCCCGCAGCCAGGGGTGCGACCACCGCCGCCGACATGATGGCCATCGTTGAACTGGTCGTGACCTTGAGCTGGCGACTGGTGCCGAAGACAGTGTAGGCGATGAGGGCCGGGAAGGCCGCGTACAGGCCCATCTGGGGCGGTAAGCCCGCCATCTGCGCGTAGGCCAGTGCCACGGGGACCATCACCCCGCCCACCGTCAGGCCGGCAATCAGGTCGGGATTCCATACCTCGCGCGGATAGTGAGGCCCCCAGGTGGCGACGGGAAAGTAGCGATAGAATTGCTCCACCGTGCGCGTGCGGAATGTGGCAAGGCGAGACTGGAAATCGGGCATGGCACGGCTCCAGCAGGGGGCCTGATTATGAAGCCTCCGCCCACCGGCCGATGGCAGCGGTGGGCGGAGGCGAACAGCCTGGGTTTCCGGCAGCGGTGGTCTATTCCTCGCCGAACTGGGCGCGGAGCTGAGCCTCCTGCTCCTGCGACAGGTTGGTCGAGAGAATCTCGAACTTGGGCAGGGTCTTCATCTCAGCGATGACACGGTCGGTGACAGCGTTCTGCGTGAGCAGGAACAACGCCGACGTGCCGGGCGTGACCTTCTCGCGCACCGACTTGATAAAGTCGTCGTCGATGCCGTAGTCGGAGAAGTGACCGGCCAGGCCGCCGATGGCAGCGCCGATGGCCAGGCCCAGGAAGGGGATGAAGAACAGCAGACCGAAGAGCAGGCCCCAGAACGCGCCGCTGAGCGCGCCAACGCCGCCCATGGATTGGGCCTGGCGGGTCTTCGGCTTCTTCTTGCCTTCCGGCCAGCTCACGGTGGCGGCGTCCACGACCTGAATGAGGTTCTGCTTCTGCAGATTCTGCATCAGTTGCAGGCCCTGCTCCGCACCGTCGGGGGTTTCAAATTTGATGGCAGTCAAGGTTGCCATGCGTGCCTCCTGTTTACTATGCTACGCATTTGGTTGATAGTCGCCTGTGAAAGCCAGGCGCCAGTCGGAAAACCGCAGGAAGTATAGTCAGTTGGCGCGCGGCAGGCAATTTTTGGCGGCGATGCCAGACCGCACGGCCATGATTCAGGGCCGCGACGGTCAGCAGGGGCCTGTGGCTGGGTCCTTCGTCCCTGGCCTACCCCGGCCGCACGCCGCGCCGCACGACGACCGGCGAGCCGTCGGCGACGAAGGCGGAGGTAGGTGGGCGGGACAGGAAGGGCGCGAACTCCGCGCCGTACAAAGCGGCTACGTCGGCGTCGAGCTCGGCGGTGGTCGCACGCCAGACCCGCCACGCGGGATGCTCGACGCCGTACTCCAGGGTCGAGCCGTCGCGCTGGCGGGCGTAGCCCCAATAGTGCTCGGTGATGAACTCGGCCTCGGAGCCGGGCGCGAGGGGCGACGGTTCGCCCGCGACCTCGGCGGCCAGCCGGTTCCAGCGGCCGTCGAGCCGCCACTCGTAGGCAACGCGGCCCTGGCTTGCCGCTGCTGTAGGCAGGTCCACGACGTGGCGCATAGGCAGGGCAACGTAGTTCTCGTTGTAGGCGGCGCGCGCGACCCAGGCCAGGGCAGGCAGCGGCACGATCTCCTTGACAAAGACGACGCCGCGCCGTGTCTCGCCCTGTGCCTCGCGGCGGACGTAGAAGCGCAGGTTGACCTCGTCGAAGTCGGTGTGGAAAGGCACGGGCGCGCCCAAGAGCCGGGTGTGCAGGAAGCGGAAGCCTACCATGCTGACCAGGGTCTGACCCCGCCAGGTGTCCAGCCTCACGCCGGCCGGCACGCGCGGCGCGAGGATGGCCGGGTCCACGGCGTAGTTAAGCATGACCAGGGCGCGCCATTCGGCGGTCAGGAAGCGGGAGGGCTGGGCCATGCGTCAGTCCTTACGGGGGTAGCGATGAGAGATGGACGATGGGCGATGCGGAAGAGAGACGCGGCCCAGACGACGCTGACGGCGACGTTGGTCAACGCATAGAGGGAGCGATATAGCGGCAGCCCCAGCCCGCTGTACAGGGGGAGCGTCCATACGACGAGCGCGGCCCAGGTGAAGGCATTGAGCAGGGCCAGCTCGCGGGCGGAGAGGGCTAGACCCTCACCCCCGGCGTCTCCCAACGCGCGAGGAGGCCCGGCGGGAGAGAGGGGCCGATACGCGACAACCACCACGAACAGGAAGGCGAAAACCACATCCTGCCGCCCGTGGTACATGGCGTACAGGCTCCACATCGTCAGCGCGCCCACCAGCGTCAGGCGTGTCAGTTCGGTGTGGCGTAGCGCCGGGTAGTGCCGTGACCGATGATACCACGCGGCCAGCACAGCAGCGAGGGCCGCGCTGAACACCAGGGTGGCGACGATGCCCAGAGCGCCCCAGCCGAGGCTGAGCAAATGTACCGAGTACTCCTGGGTCTGGGCCATGATGCGCCCCGACAGGTCTCGATAGCCTTGAAGGATGGTCAGGGGGCTGACACGCGCGGCGGCGGCAACCACGAGCAGCGCGGCGACCTGGGTCAGCGCGGCGGCGATGACGGGCTTCCAGCGCCGCTCCCACAGGCATACCAGAAGCAGCGGGAAGGCCAGGGTATATTTGGACAGGGCGACACCCAGCAGGACGCCCGCCAGCCAGGGCCGTCGGTCCAGGAGAAGAAGCGCGGCAAGGCTACAGGCGGTGACGAGCAGACTGATCTGGCCCAGTTCCAGCGTCTGGCGGGTGGCGATGAGGGCGGCGAACAGGGCCAGGCACAGCGCGCCCGCCAGCGACGCCAGCCGCCCACCATTCAGGCGCAACATGAGCCAGACACACCCAACGGCCAACAGGAGGTTGATGGCCCCCCACGCTACACTGGCCGCCACCCAGGGCAGGGCGGCCAGGGGCGTCAGGAGCAGCAGCACCGGCGCGGCGCTGGGAACCCTGGTAGCATATGGATTCTGACCCTGGAGGAGGAGCCGCCCCCCCTCCCACCACTGGTCGAAGTCGTGGCCCCAGCGCGACCCGGCGAAGGCCCCCTCAATATAGCCACGATACACGACGTTGCCCAGGGTCGCGGCAGCGAAGAGTGCGCCAATGACGAGGATGACGCCCTGAAGCCAGGGGGAGCGAATGCCCAGAAAGGTCATGGAGCTACCTGGGGTGAGCGATTGGCGATGGGGGATGGGCCGCCAATCTCGGCCGCCGACTCCCAACGCCGGCCATTATACCATGACCGGCTACCCCAGCCGACCTCGACGCTGCCAGGCGACCGGTTGAGTTGGAGACTCGCCAGAAACGGCGTACTATAGTCCCTGGTAGGTACGTAGAGCGAGCAAAGGAGCAGGCATGACCGATCAGATCGGCCGCATCGCGTCCATCAACGTTGCCCCCCGGGGGGGTGTGCCGAAGACCGCCATAGCGAACGCCGCGATCGCCATCGAGCGGGTGATGGGCGACAAACAGAATAACACCCTGAGCCACGGCGGGCCGATGCGGGCGGTGTGCCTGTACTCGGCCGAGCGGATCGCGGCCCTTCAGGCCGAGGGCCACCCCATCGTGGCGGGCAGCGTGGGCGAGAACCTGACACTCAGCGGGATGGACTGGGCGCGCATCACGCCGGGCGACCGACTGGTCTTCGACGGCGGCGTGACTCTGGAGATAACATCGTACACGACACCGTGCCACAAGATCGCCGCCGCATTCAGCGACAGCGACCCGACTCGCATCCAGCAGCAGCTACATCCGGGCTGGAGCCGCGTGTATGCGAAGGTCATCGCGCCGGGCGTGGTGCGCCAGGGGGAGACGGTGACGCACCAGATGGACCCGCATTGACAGCCGGTTGAGGGCGGTGATAATCAACCCGACGACGCAACGGGCGCAAGGAGATAAGGGTATGGCATCGACGGTTCACGGGATTCATCACGTGACGTGTATCGCCGGGCCGCCCCAGCGCAACGTGGACTTCTACGTCGGCGTGCTGGGCTTGCGGCTCGTCAAGCGCAGTGTTAATCAGGACGCGCCCGACACGTATCACCTGTTCTACGCCGACGGCGTGGGCACGCCCGGTACGGACATCACCTTCTTTCCCTGGCCTCAGATGGCTCCGGCGCAACGGGGTGTTGGCCTGACGGTCGAGATCCCCTTCGCTGTGCCGCCCGGCAGCCTGGCCTACTGGCAGGACCGGCTGGCGCGGGCGGGCGTGGCGACGGACGCCGTGGAAACTCGCTTCGGCGAGCTGACGCTGCCCTTCCACGACCCCGACGGCCTGCGCCTGGCGCTGACCGAGACGCCCGACGACCGCGACTGGACACCCTGGCGCGAGGGGCCGGCGCCTGAGGCGCGGCAGCTACGCGGGATGCACACCGTCCGGCTGTGGGAGCGGCAACTTCTGCCCACGGAAATGCTGCTGACCCAGCGGCTCGGCTTCGTGGCGGTGGGCGACGAGGGCGGCTGGCGACGCTATGCCGTGGACGGCGGCGGGTCGGGCAAATACGTTGACGTGCGCGAGATGCCCGGCCAGGCGCGAGGTCGCTGGGGAACCGGCGGTGTCCATCACGTCGCCTGGCGGACGCGCGACGCCGCCGAGGAGATGGCCGTGCGCGAGGGGCTGGCCCAGGTGGGTCTGCGCCCGACGCCCCTCATCGACCGCTTCTGGTTCGAGTCGGTCTACTTCAACGAGCCGGGCGGTGTGTTATTTGAACTGGCGACGGATGGCCCCGGCTTCGAGCGCGACGAA
Organism: uncultured Anaerolineales bacterium; assembly: GCA_964546245.1. GTDB lineage: Bacteria > Chloroflexota > Anaerolineae > Epilineales > JAHCIE01 > JAHCIE01. Next base: position 10,965 of record CAZJJF010000025.1, on the reverse strand, counting down.
GCTATGGCCCACCTGGGCGAGACGCTCATCCTACCGCCCTGGCTGGAGCCGCACCGCCGCGACATCGAGGCGGGCTTGCCGCCGCTGACGATTCCCTGGCGACCCTGACCGGAGGAGCGCACCCGTGCCCAGCGCCATCACACGCTTACCGAGACGGAGCCGCCGCCTGCGCCCGCTGGCCCCTACGCCAACCCGTCACCCCTGGCGGGGGCCAGCGCCAGCGCCAGGTACGTGTCGCTGGTGGGGATAAAGAAGGATTGACATCGAGGAGGAGACTACCCTTGACACCGCTTGCCACTTTCATCGCCGACCACCACGACCAGATGCTCGCCCGCCTGGAGACGCTGGTCAACATCGACTCGGGGACGTACAACAAGCCGGAGGTGGACCGCGCCGCGCGTGCGATGGCTGGCTGGCTGGACGAGTTAGGCTTCAACGCCGAGATCTCCCCGCAGCTGGAACGCGGCGATCACGTGGTCGCCCGCAAAATGGGCGCCGCTGGGCGCACCATCCTGCTGGTCGGCCACTGCGACACGGTATTCCCGGCCGGCGAGACGGCGCGTCGCCCTTTCCGCCGCGAGGGCCAGCGCGCCTTCGGGCCAAGCATCTACGACATGAAGGGCGGCCTGACGCTGATGCTAACCGCGCTGGCGGCCCTCCAGGCGACTGCGCCGCTGCTGTGGGATGCCCTGGGCGTGATCGTCGTGGTCAATGGCGACGAGGAGATTGCCTCGCCCACGTCGCGCCCCCTCATCGAGGCGGCGGCGCGGGAGGCGGACCTGGTGTGCGTGCTGGAACCGGCGCGGGCGAACGGGGAATACGTCACGCAGCGTAAGGGCGTCGGTACGTATACCCTTCAGGTCACGGGCAAGGCGGCCCATGCCGGGGCGCGGCCCGAAGATGGCGCGAGCGCGCTGCACGAGTTGCTGCGCAAGCTCAACGCCGTCCTCGACCTACCGCGCCCGCCGGACTTCACCTTGAATGTGGGGGTGGTGCGCGGCGGGATGCGGCCCAACGTGGTGGCCGACTCCGCCGAGGCGGAGATCGACGTGCGCGCCCCGACGCCGGCCGACGTGGACTGGATTGATGCAGAGATGCGACGAATCGCGGCGCAACCCCACATCCCAGGCACGGCAACGGTCCTGGGTGGCGGCGTGGAGTTCCCGCCCATGCCCCGCACGGCGACCAATCTGGCGCTGTTCGAGCTGGTGCGGCAGGCAGGGGCGGAGTTGGGGCTGACCCTGGAGCACACCGCGACGGGCGGCGGCTCGGACGGCAACTACGCCTCGCAGTACGCGCCAACCCTCGACGGGATGGGCGTGCGAGGTGGCGGCGCGCATAGCGCGGACGAGTTCATCTACGTCGATAGCCTGGTGGAGCGGGCGCAGGTGCTGGCGCGCTTCCTGGAGCTGTGGAGTGCGTAATGCGTGCGCGGGGGTAGCCTCTTGGTCACGCATCGCGTTTCACGAGTCTCAAGCAAACGGCCCAGGCATCCTTGCCTGGGCCGTCGTGCGTTCAATATGAGGGCGAGGGGCTAGTAGCTGTTGTAGCCGCCGCCGCCGTAGCCACCGCGACTGCCACCGCTGCGGTTGCCACCGCCACGGTTGCCGCCCGGCCGCTCCTGGGCCTCGTTGACGCGCAGCTGGCGGCCATCGAGGGTGTAGCCGTCGAAGCGACGGATCGCCTCGCTGGCCGCGCTGTCTTCGGCCAGTTCCACGAAGCCGAAGCCGCGGGGGCGGCCCGTCTCGCGGTCGGTGGGGAGGAACACGTCGGTCACCTCGCCGACTTCACCGAACAACTGGCGGAGCTGGTCCTCGCTGGTCCGGTAGGCCAGGTTGCCAACATACAACTTCTTGCTCATGGTCTCTGTCTTTCCTTTGCTCTGCGACCAATGTCGCGCTTCGCGAGTGCGCTCCGCATCTCGCCCGAACTGGTGGGTCTCACCGCCGACCCTGGCACTTTGGCGCGGCGCGTTCGCCGCCCGATTGCGCGGCCCGTTGGACCGCCCCTGAATAGAGAACTCGACTGGTTGACCCTTTCCCAGGCCGGACAGCAAAGGGCGCTGACAAGCCGCCAGACAAAAAACCGCCGAGGTGTGAACCTCGGCAGCCCCTCGGACACTGAACAAGGACAACTTCCCAGAGCGTTCTACAGCCACTAATATACATCATAAGATTAAGCGAGTCAAGAGCCAATTTGGGATTATGGCATGTACATGTCAACATTGCACTTGAGTCCACGCCAGCGCCAGCGGCGCTCTGCGCATGCGCTTACAGTACGGGGCGGCTCGCGGTGGCCTGCCGCGCTGCGCAGCGCCCTGGCCGCCGAGTTCAGCCGACAGGCAGGCGCACCGTGAAGCGGCTACCCTGGCCGGGCGTGCTGGTCACGTCGAGGCGGCCGCCGTGGGCCGCGACGATGTCGTGAGCCAGGGCGAGGCCGAGACCCGCGCCGCCCGCCCGCCGCGAGCGAGCCTTGTCGACGCGGTAGAAGCGCTCGAAGATATGGGGCAGGGCGTCGGCGGGGATGCCGATGCCCGTGTCGGCCACGCTGATGTCGACGGTCTCGCGGTTGGCCGCCGCGCCCAGGGTCACGGTCCCGCCCGCCGGGGTGTACTTCACGCCGTTCTCTAGCAGGTTCCAGACGACCATACGCAATTGCTCGGCGTTGGCCATGACCGGCGGCAGGTGCGGCGGCACGTCGACGATGAGCATCACGCCCGCCGTCTGCGCCAGGGGTTGCAGGCTATCGACCGTGGCGTACAGGACGGGGGCCAGGTCCAGGGGGGCGCGCGGCAGCGGGGCAGCCTCATCGACGGCCGCCAGCGCCAACAGGTTGTCGACCATGTGCTGTAGCCGCTGCACCTCGCCATCCATCTGGGTCAGGTAGCGGCGTGTCAGGTCGTCCTCCGTGGGCACGTAGGTTTGCAGCATCTCGATGCGCAGCCGCAGCGCCGTCAGAGGCGAGCGCAACTCGTGGGCCGCGTTGGCGCTGAAAGCCTGCTGACGGGCGAGCATGTCAGTTACCTGATCGGCCATCTGATTGAAGGCCCGACCCAGGCGGGCGATCTCGTCAGTGCCGGCGGGCTGAACGCGCTGGCTCAGGTCGCCGGCCGCCATGGCATCACTGACGCTAGTCAGGCTCTCGATGGGTCGGGCAAGCTGTCGCGCCAGGGTCAGGCTGGCGAAGGTGGTCAGCAGCAGCACGCCGCCGCCCAGGGCGAGCAGGCTCAGCCAGGTCTGGCGCATCTCGGCGTAGATGGGTTCGGTAGGCACAGAGACCTGGACGTAGCCAATGGGTTGCCCGCTGGCGCCACTGACCGGCGCACCGACGAACAGGCGGCCGTCCCGCTCGCCCGGCTCGACGGCGATAGCCTCAGGCGGCGACGCCTGGGCGTCCTTGCGGTCGTCGTCCTTGCGGTCGTCATCGTCCTTGTGGTCGTCATCGTCCTTGTGGTCGTCGTCCTTGTGGTCGTCGTCCTTGTGGGGCGCGTCGTCGGAGCCGATAAGGCGGCGGCGGTTGGCGTCGGCGAGGGTGACACGCACGCCCGCGCTGGCGGCGTAGGAGCGCAGCAGGCTGTCGAGGGGGCGGCCGGCCGGGTCGCGGCCCTCGAGTGGCTCGCGCAAGGCGTTGGCAATGATATCGCTCTGCATCGCCAGCTCGCGCTGGGCCTGGTCAAGGGCGGCGCGTTGCAGGCGAAAGCCGACAAACAGGATGAGGCCCGCGACGCTCAACCCAATAAGCGCCAGGTAGGTCGCCAGCAGGCGCGCCTGGAGGCTGCTACGGCGAGGGGCGAGCGTTGCCATCGGAAGTCTCAGGGTCGACCAGGCGGTAGCCGTAGCCCCGCACGGTCTGAATGTAGCGCGGCAGCGATGGGTCAGCCTCGATCTTCTCACGCAGCCAGCGAATGTGGACGTCCAGCGTGCGCGGGTCGCCGACCCAGTCGACGCCCCACACCTGGTCCAGCAACTCCTGACGCTGGACGGCCTGGCCCGCCTGCTGCATCAAGGCGGCGAGCAGGTCGAACTCGCGGGCTGTCAGGTCCAGGACGTGGTCACCACGCCACGCGCGCCGCGCCGCCCGGTCGACGGTGATGACCCCGACGCTGAGGCGGTCGGCCATAATCCCCGTGTCGCGATCGAGCTCGCGGCGGCGCAGCATGGCCCGCACGCGGGCCACCAATTCACGGAAGCTAAAGGGCTTGACGATGTAATCGTCAGCGCCCAGCTCCAGCCCCGTCACCCGGTCCACCTCCTGGCCGCGCGCGGTGAGCATCAGAATTGGAACCGCCGACACCTGGCGCAGGCGTCGGCAGACATCGAAGCCGTCCATGCCTGGCAACATGACATCCAGCAGCACAGCGTCGGGCGCGGCGGCGCGGGCCAGTTCCAGACCACGCGGGCCATCGGAGGCGTGCAGCACCCGATAGCCCTCGCGTTGCAGGCCGAAGATCAGCGGTTCGGCGATGTCGCCATCGTCCTCGACAAGCAGGATGGTCGCAGCAGTCATCATGCCGTTTCGCGGGCAGCCGGGCGCGGGCGGCTCATGCTGATCAGAATGCGATAGAAGGTCAGGAAGAGGATCGTCGCCCCGCTGCCGATGTACATCATCTGGACGGGCAGCGCGCTGGTGTCTGTCCCCGCCAGGATGCCGTGGGCCAGTATGAGAGAGTATACCGCAAAAGCCGCGTAATGCAGCAACCGCCAGGCGCGGTAGCCCATGCGTTGCCGTACATAGAAGCTAAATGTCACGGCGACCATCAAATAGAAGCCGATCTGGCCCAGGGCGACCTCGATGCGGCGGTAGTCGGCGCTGGCGAAGGGGATGAGCAACTGCGACAGGCTATAGTTCAGATAGCGGTCGCCCAGCAGGATGAGGGCGTGGAAAAGGCCATAGGCAATACCCACCAGGCTGGCGAACTGGTGCAGATCAACGGCGGCCGGGCCGCCGGGCCAGACGCGCGCCAGGCGGTTGGTGATGAGCAAGCCGAAGGCGACCGAGAACCACAGCAGCAGGTAGCCTGCCAGCCCCGCACTACGGGCCAGATACCAGTAGGCTTTCGGCTCGGGGCCGAGAAGGGACTGGCTGAGGGCGGGCGCCCACAGAGGCAGCACGACGGCGGCGGCGACCGCGCCGCCTACGACCGCAACCATCATCAACAGGGCGACGCGAGCGGTGAACATCGGCTTGACGGTGTCGAGCGGGGTGGGAGATGGGTTCGAGCTAGACATGCGCTTCTCCTAACGGGCTAGCGATGCAGGTAATCACCCAGGCTACGGGTGGCGATGAGCGTCCTATCTTCGCGGATGAGCAGCCCCGCCAGGCCGCGACGCGCTTCCAGCCAGGCCAGGCCATCGACGCTGCCGAGAATCAGGACGCTCTTGGCGGCCATCTCCGCCTCGGCCGTCGAGGGTGCGACGACCGTGACGCTCATCAGGTCTGTCGCGGCGGGCTGGCCGGTGCGCGGGTCGATGATGTGATGCCGCCACACGCCGCCTTGCTGCCAGCGGCGATAGTCGCGGCCAGAGGTGGCGACGCCACCGCGAATCACGTCCAACAGGGCCAGATCGTCGTCCGGCGCGAAAGGGTTGGCGACGCCCACCAGCCACGGCGAACCGTCGGCCCGTGGGTCGCTGATGGCGATGTCGCCACCGGCATCGACCAGGGCGGGGCCGTGCTCGCCGAGGCGTCGGGCGGCCTGCGCGGCGGCCCAGCCCTTGGCGACGCCACCCAGGTCCAGCCGCGCCCCGATGGGCAGCGTGACCGTTTGGGCGCGGGCGTCGAGGCGGATGGCGCGCCAGTCGGTGGGCAGTGCGGTCGGGGCGGCGGCGGACGCCAGGGCGGGCGGCAGGGTGTCAAAGGAGCGGTCGTAGCCGGCCTGCTCGACGGCGGCCAACACGGCGGGCGTCACCAGGCCCCCACTCTCGCGGGCCGCGTCCAGGGCGACGCGCAGCACCTCAAACAGTGTGTCGCTGACGGCAACGGGCTGCCCCGCCGCGCGGTTGACGAGCATCAACTCGCTATCGTCGCGGAAGCGGCTGAGGCGCGCCTCCCAGGCGGCGAACCACTGGGGAACTTGCGCCAGGGCAGCGCGGGCCTCGGCCGTATCGCTGTCGATGAGGGCGAGCATCTGGCTGCCCATAGCGCGGAACTCGATAGGCTGCATGCCCTACCTCGATGACCGGGTGCGCGCCGCGGGCCTGGCCGTCGTCACGGGGATCGACTGAGCCGATCTCGCCGCGAGTGAGGCTGTCCGAAGGTCGGGCGCGACAGGCGCGGGCGGTACGATCAGGCGGGGCGGGGGTGGCAGGTCGCGGCTGCTGGCGGCGGGCGCGACGGCGACCTGGCCCGCCGTGGCGCTGGTGTCGCGTCCCGCCTGGCTGATGGCGCCCCACGCGCCTACCGTCAGGCTGAGCGTGGCAGCCGTCAGCAGCAGCTTCATCCCACTGGTGTCAGTCTTGCGGCGCTTGGCCGGTCGGGGGGCAGGCATGGCACGCTCTCCTAGTCGTCATCGTCGTCGTGGTCGTCGTCGTCGTGGTCGTCGTGGTCATCGTCGTCGTGGTCATCGTTGTCGTGGTCATCGTCGTCGTGGTCATCGTCGTCGTGGTCGTAGCGCTCGCCATCGGAACCATCATCGAGATACGCACTCTGGTAGCTGGCTGCCTGCCCGCCACTGGCGCTGGCCTGATCGACCTGGTCGGCCAGGGCGCGCTGGTCGGCGTAGGCCTGCTCCAGGCGTTGATGAGCCAGGCGCAGTTGCTCGTTGGCTTCCTGAAGGGCGGCCTGATAGCTGGCCTCGCGTTCGGCGCTGACCTGCGGCGCCAGGGCATCTACCGCCGGTTGGAGGGCGGGCTGAGCGGCGGCATTCGTGGCCGCCGGGTTGAGATACATGGTGACACCACCGAGAAGAACCAGCACAAAGGCGGTCAGGCCCAGGGCCAGGCTGAGAGCGGCTCGTTGCGACATACGACACTCCTTTCGCGTAGGGCAGTTGGACACTCCCAGCATAGCAGAGAAGAGCGTTGCCGTGGTTAAGTCGCCCTTAAGTCGATGTTAAGGGTGAGTTAAGGCGGGTGGGTGGCTGAAGGATTATAGCCCAAGCTCTGCCCAGGGCGACCCGACCAGCCACGACCGCAAAACCGGCCAGGCAAGCGAGCGCGGAGCGGCCTATATAGCGGCAAGATGATGTATAATAGCGATGGATAGCCCTGCGCGCACGACTCGCTGACGAGATGACGAGATAACGATCATGGTCGACGACTATGCCGACTTCGAGGTGACGGTCGGTGAGGGGACTGGCAACAAGTACCCCATCCGGGCGCGCTGTCAGTTTGCGGGCGAGTTGACAGCGCAGGCTACCATTGCCCTGGCGAGAGAACCCAAGATTCGCGATGGCCTGAGCATCCTGGAGAAAGCCAGTTTCACCGATCAGGAGCGGGCGACGTTGCGCGACATGGGCACGCGCCTCCTGGACCTGATTCTCGTCGGCGATGTCGGCAAGGCCTATTACGTCACCCTGGGCTTCGCCGAGGGCAGCAAGCAGCGGATGCGCTTCCGCCTCAAGGTCGACGCGCCGGAACTGAAACGGCTGCCCTGGGAGTACATGTTCGATCGCTTCCGAGGCGGCTTTCTGGTGTGGCGCGACGACTTCGTGCTGGCGCGCTCGTTGCAGGCCGTAGCCACGCCGCCACCTGAACCACCCACCAGGCTTCGCGTCCTCCTCCTTCTCTCGCGACCGAAAGACACCACCGGCCTCGACCTGGTGACCGAGACCGAGTCGATTCAAGCGGCGCTCCAGTCTCTGGCAGACCGAGGCAACCTGGAATTGACGATACTGGACAACCCGACCTCGGCTACCATCCGCGAGACCCTGGCGCAGCAGACCTACCACATCGTCCATTACAGCGGGCATGCGTACTTCAAGTCCCTGGGCGCACCCAACGGCGCGACGCCGGGTGTGCCCGGCGGGCCTGAGCGTGGCATGCTCCCACCCACACAACCTTTGCCGACCGCGCTGCCTGCGATGGAGAAGGCCTTTGTGGTGCTGCCCGGCCCCCAGGGGGTGCGGAATGACATGGAGGAGGAGGCCTTCGCGGCTTTCTTCACCGGCTTCCGCGATCTGCGCCTCGTCGTCCTCAACGCCTGCCAGACGGCCACGTCGTCGGGCACAGAGCGGCTCTCCGGCCTGGGGGACCTGCTGGTGACGGCGGGTGTGCCTATGGTCGTGGCGATGCAATACCCCATCCGTGATATGGCGGCCAACCTGTTTGCCACCGAACTCTACCGCGCCCTGGCGGCCAGAGCGCGCCTGGGGGCGGCGATGACGCAGGCGCGACGCGCGCTCTACCAGGAGTTCCGCCCCAACGACCGCTCGTGGGGCACGCCTGTTGTCTACATGCGCTCCGACGATGATCGACTGTTCCAGTGAATGTTGAGCCTCGCACCAGGGCGAGGCCAGGAATATACCCCTATGCAATTCAAGGGCGCGTCCGCGCTGTGCGACACACTCGTCAATGCCGTCAGTAGTGAGGAGCTACAAGACCTGGCCTTCGCCGTCGGGGTGGACTATGACGCGCTACCCGGTGACACCAAGCAGAGCAAGGCCTCCGAGTTGATTCTCTACACGCAGCGGCGCGGGCAGGTGGATCAGATTCTAGGCTGGCTGAGCAAGAACCGCCCCGACATCGACACGCAGGCGCTGATGGACGAGACGCCCAACGCCCCCCCACCCCCGACGCCATCGCCGCCGCCCACCGCTCAGGGGGGGTATGATGCACCGCGCCGCCGCCCCTGGAAGGCCGACAATCTGGACCTCCGGGTGGAGACGGCCACCGACGGCGGATACGTGATCAGCGCGCAGGGCCCGGCTGGCGAGGCTATCGCGCATAATATACTGGATGTCGCCGAGCCAGCTATCAAGGATGCCGTAGCGAGCCTGCGTTCTTCCAGGTCCGCCCCCACCCTGCTACAGAGCGCGGGCGCCCGCCTGTTCGACTTTCTCTTCGCCGATAAGGTAGGCGATCTATATCGGAAGACGGTCGCCCACGCCGACCGCAACCTGGACGCCGTGCGACTGCGGTTATCCATCGCGCCGGTGGAGCTGAGTCGGCTGCCCTGGGAGTGCCTGTATGATCCGCGCCTGTCCAGCTTTCTGGCCGTCCGTGGGCGCTTTGCCCTGACTCACACGGTCGACGTGGGCATGCCAGCGACAGCCCTCGCCGAGGTGGATCGCTGGCGCGTCTTGCTGCTCTTGTCATCGCCCGGCGATGTTCCTCCCCTCGACCTCGACCGCGAGCGGAAGCTGATTGAGATGGCTCTCAGCGCGCCGGGAGCGAGTGGGCGCTTTGAGATCGACGTTCTCGTAAACCCAACCCTCGCGGCGGTGGACGAGGCCTTGCGTCGGCAGGCCTATCACATCGTCCACTATACGGGCCACGGGGTTCTGGCTGAGAAGGATACGTCGGTTCTGGGCCAGCCCGTCCTCGCCGACCAGCCCTATCTCGTGCTGAGCAACGACGCGGGGCGAGCCGCCCTCATCGACGGCGCTACCCTGGCCCAGCTCTTCGCTGCGTCGCCCACGCTGAGCCTTGCCTTCCTGAACACACAGGCAGGTCCTGGCGAGGCGTTATTGAGGGCCGGTCAACTCCTGGCCGTCATATCGATGCGCTTCCCGATTACGGACAAGGGGGCCAATATCTTCGCCCGCGAATTCTATCGGGGCATCGCCGGCGACCTACCCCTGGCGATGGCGCTTACCCAGGCGCGCATCGCCCTGTACCAGGAACTCGGCGCGACGGGCCGCGACTGGGTGTCGCCCGTGCTGACGACGCGAGCGATGGAAGCCCCAACCGCTTCCGCCAAGTGAGGAGGTCGTCATGGCTGAGGCCTCAAGCCCACCCGGTAGCCTGCACGCCGTTCTCATCGGCATCAACGCCTACCCGTCCCATGTCAGGCAACTCTACGGCTGCGTGAATGACATCGATGCCGTGGAGCGGCTTCTCCTGGACACACCTGGCATCGGTGTCCCGGCTGAGATGATTCGCGCCACGCGCCTGGAGTCCCAACACTCAGGCGCGACGTCGAGTTCCCGCCTGCCAGCACAGCCGGCGACGAAGGCCAACATCGTCAAGGCGCTGCGCGCCCTGACCGGTAGCCGGGTGGGGCCGGACGACCGGGTGCTGATTTACTATTCCGGCCACGGCCACCAACTGCGCTGGCGCGGCGGCACAGCCTGGCACGAGGCGTTGGTTCCTGCGGATCTGAATTTCCTGTACGACGTAGAGATGGACGCCCTCATCAACAGCATCGCCGAGCGCACCCGCGACGTGACGGTCATCCTGGACTGTTGCCATGCGGCGAGCGCGTTCCGGGGCGATCTGGTGGCGGCCGAGGATGGCGGCAACGCCCGCCTCCTGGAGTCTCAGGATCGCGCCGCGGCCGATGACTTCAGAATGGGGCCGCGGCCGGACGCTTCGATTCTGTCACTACGCCGGACGGCCGACGGCGAGGGCGAGCTATCTGGCATGCTGCGCGCCCGAACCCCGAGCTACGTGGCGGTAGCCGCGGCGCAGGCCGACGAACGCGCCTTCGAGACGCCCAGGGATGGACACCCCCAGGGCCGCCTGACCCTGGGCCTGCTTCGGCTAGTCGAAGGTTTGAACACGGAGCAACGCGCCGCGCTGCGCTGGGGTGACATCTGGGTCGATCTTCTCGACCAGGTGGACCGCCTGGCGTCGCCGGGCAAGGAACAGCATCCCTGGCTGGTCGGTCGCCCTGAGCGCCGCGTGTTCGGCGGCGACTGGATGCCGCAGGCGATGGACCTGGGTTATCCTGTCACCCAGACCCAACCCAACGTCTTTGGCATCAAGGCCGGTACATTGGTAGGGGTGACAGACGGCGCCCAGGTCGCGGTTTACAGGCGCGACGAGCCGGCGCGCTTTCCCGTGCTCGACTCGCCCGAAGACATGG
>CAZJJF010000024.1:0-19482 GCA_964546245.1 uncultured Anaerolineales bacterium | reverse complement strand
TGTCCCGCGCCTGCGCCCCGCTCACCCCCTCGTAGGCAGCGCGTCCCTGGCGCGCCACGACGGCGTTGGTGTGACCCGCCTCGTTCTCCTCCAACGTCTCGCCGACGGCGATGATGGGGATGAGGTGGTGGGCCAGGGCGGCCAGAACCTTCTTGTTCACCGTCTCATCGGTCTCGCCGAACATCTTGCGCCGCTCAGAGTGGCCGAGGATGACGTAATCGACCAGACCTTGCAGCATGACCGGCGTCACCTCGCCTGTGAATGCGCCCGACTTCTCCCAATGCATATTCTGCGCGCCGACCCTGAGGAATGTCCCCTTCAGGCGCTCGGCGACGGGGTAGATGGCCGTGAAGGGCGGGCAGACAACCATGTCGACGCCCTGGACACCCTCCAGGCTGACCAGCAACTCGTTGACCAGGGTCAACGCCTCCGACACAGTCTTGTTGGCTTTCCAGTTTCCGGCAATGATGGGTTTGCGCACAAGGGCCTCCTTAAGGCTCAAGGGTTTCGATATCGGCGAGATCGCGTTTGATGACGACCAGCGCGTAATCGTCGAATTGAGGGGCATCCTCGGTGAAGGTAGTGACGGCGGCGATGATGGCCTCGATGATGTCGGTGGCGTCCTGGTCATGCTGCGCGCGGATTGTCTCAGCCAGGCGCGCCTCCCCGAAGTCGATCTCCTGCGCGTCGATGGCCTCGGTGACGCCGTCTGTGTACAGCACCAGCACGTCGCCCCCATTGAGGGTTGTCTGATACTCCTCCAATTGGATGCTGTCCACCGCGCCCAGGACAATGCCCCGGCTTTCCAGGTACTCGGTCGTATCGGAGGCAGCACGGTAGATGAGGGGCGGCGTGTGGCCCGCGTTGACGTAGGTGAGGCCACCCGTGACTGGCTCCAGGATGCAATAGCACAGGGTCACAAACATATCAGCGCGGGTGTCGTTGAGCAGCAGGGCGTTGGCGCGCGCCAGCGCCTCGGCGGGTGGGCGGCGTCCCAGTACCGAGGCGCGAATGGAGCTGCGCGCTACAGCCATAAAGATGGCGGCCGGGATGCCCTTGTCCGACACGTCGGCGATGACGAAGCCCCAGCGGCCTTCGGTCAGAGCCAGGAAATCGTAGAAGTCGCCAGCCATCTCCAGGGCCGGCCGCCAGAAGGCCGCCACCTCCCAGCCACCAATCTTGGGTGGGCTTTCGGGTAGCAGCGACGATTGAATCTCGGCCGCCAGCGCCAACTCCTGCTCCAGCCGCTGCCGCGCCAGCGTCTCCTCGTAGAGGCGCGCCTCCTCGATGGCGATGGCGATCTGGTCGGCAAGGGTTTGCAGGACGAACAGGTCATCGCGGTCGAAGGCATTGAGGCGATTGCTCTGCACATCCAGCACGCCCACCACCCGTGACTCTACCTTTAGGGGCACGGCCAGTTCCCCCTTGGTACCGCGCAGCACAGCCTCTGGGTCACGCATGTAGCGTGGCTCGGCGGACACATCGTTCGCCATCAGTGGCTCGCCTTGACTGGCTACCCAGCCGATGATGCCCCGGTCGGTGGGAACGATGTAACCCCGCGCCCGCCGCGCCTCATTCAGGTAGCCCGTGCTGGCGCGGAAGATGGCCTCGCCGGTCTCGTTGACGGTCAGAATCTGCACGAAGTCGTAACCGAAGCTGGCCTGCACCAATTGCACCACGCGACCGAACAGGTCTTCCAGATTGATAATCGCCGCCACCTGGCGGCTGACTTCGCTGATAGCGCTCAACTGAATGGCGCGCTTCCACTCGCGCTCGTAGAGGCGGGCATTCTCGACGCCCACGGCCAGCTGGCTCGCCAGGGTGGCCATCATGCGGGTCTGGTTATAGCTGTAGGCTCCCGCCGCCTGGCTCTGCACCAGGATACCACCGATAACGTCGCGCCCTGACTGGAGCGGCACAGCCAGCACCGAGCGCGTATCGGGCGCGAGGGCCAGGCCGGGGAAAGCCTCGGTGGCGGCGGTGGCTCCTAGCGTCTGCGCCTCGGGCGTTTCCCGCAGCCATTCCGCCAGACCGTTCAGGAGCGCCTGGTCCAGGGGTTGCCGCTCACCGTTCTGGACCCACAGTACCGGGCGCAGTGTGTTCTTCTCGCTGTCCAGCAACACCAGTCGGAAGTCAGAGCCGTTGGCGATGCGCGCGGTGTATTGATAGGCCAGCTCTGCCAGGCGCTTGACATCCATCTGCGCGCCGACGATGGCCTGCCCCAACTCCTCGAAGGTCGTCAGCTCCGTCACCCGCGCATCCAGGGCCTGCCGCGTGTGGCCCAGACTCTGGATGAGCAGGCTGACGGCCAGCAGCATCAGGGCCAGGATGGCGAACTCGGCCGGTCCCAGGACAGCATACACAGTAGCCATGAGAGGGGCGAAGGGCAGCGGAATTAACTCCACTGCGATGGCTGTCGGGCCTACACGCCGCAGCGTGGCCCACGCCCCCCGCCACCCGTCGACGAGGGCCACGCGCAAGAACCACCCCCCCGTGCCGATAAGGAACCAGGTCAGGAACAGTCCCAACATAGGCAACATCTGGTCGAACTGGATGTGGGTGGGTGGGATGCGCCCCCCTAGCGCCAGATAGACGCTCCCCGCCGCCAGCGCCATGATGATGCTAAGGCCAGCCTCGAACAAGGGTACGCCCAGATGGGTCCAGGCGCTGAAGGGGTAGCGGCGGAAGGTGCGGGCGCTGAGATAGATGGCTTCGCTACTGGCTGCGACCACTGCCCCGGTGATGGGGCCGAACAGGAGCAGCGCGGCGATATCCACGATGCCCACCAGGCTGTGGGTGGCATCGGGGACAATCTGAAACCCCGCCCGCTTGACCATCGTCGACAGGAGGATGAAGACGACCACCGCCAACGGCGGCCCGGCGACGCCGTCGCGCAGGACGAGATAGGCCAGCGCGCCTAGCCCGCCAATGGCGACCAGGGCCTCATAGATGCGCACACCTAGCGTGAGTCTCATGCCACCTTCGAGCGCCTAACCAAGGGCGGCGACCGCCTTCTCTTCGCTGTCGTACATCGACAGAATCATATCAAAGCCGGCCATACGGAAAATCTTGTGCACCGCAGGGCTTAGATTGCACAGCTTCACATCGCCCTGGTGGCGTCGCGCTCGCCGTACTGCCAGCAGCAGCGTGCGCAGGCCGGTGGAACTGATATACGTCACCTGCTGGAAATCGACGACCAGGTGGTGAACCCCCTCGTTCGCCAGATTCTGTAGCTCCGCCTCGAGGTATTGGGAGCCGTTCGCGTCGAGGCGGCCACGCGGCACGACCACCATGACCCCGTGACCGTAGCGCGACGGGTGGCTGGACACGGCGCGCCGCCGCCTCACCATGATGAGTTCATTCCACCCTTCATCGCCGAAGCGGAAGTCCACCTGGTCCATGATCTTGCGCATGAAATACAGGCCCAGGCCGCCAATCGCGCGCTCATCCAGGGGCGCGTGGATATCGGGTTCCGTCACCAGGTTGGGGTCGAAGGGCCGCCCGTGGTCGCGCAGCGTCACAATGAAGTCGTCGCCGCGCCGCTCGGCGATGACTTCGATGGGGCCTTCCTGCGCCTGATAGGCGTGCTCGATAATGTTAGTGACGGCCTCATCGACGGCCATCTGGATGTAGTAGGCCTCGTGCTCGGTCATGCCAAAATTGGCCGTCACGGCGCCAATGAACTCGGCGATGCGCGCCAGGTTCTCCGGTCGGCTGGTGACGTCGAGGACATAGCGGTCGTTCATGATCATGCTAGGCTCCCAGGGGAACGGGGGACTGGCGACTATCGGCCACGCGCTGGCCGCCACTCGCCAACCACCCATCTGTCAGCCGCTCGCGGCTACCTTTCTCAGAATCACCAGGGTAATGTCGTCGAAGGCGGGCTGGCCTGCCGCGAAGTGGGCCACAGCGCCGACGACTCTCCCCGCCACGTCGCAGGCCAGAGCGTGATGCGTAGCGCGGGCTACGGCAAGCAGGCGTTCTTCACCAAAGGCGCCGCCCTGGCTGTCGATGGCCTCCGTCACGCCGTCAGTGTACAGCAGGAGCAGGTCGCCCACGGCCAGGGACGTCGTACCCTGCAGCCAATCGATGTCGGGCACAATGCCCAGCGCCGGCCCATGCGCTGCCTGCCCCACCCACTCAATACTGCCATCGGCGCGCAGCAGCAGTGGCGGGTTGTGGCCCGCATTGACGTAGCATACCGTCCCATCAGGCGCGAGGGTCATATAGAAGGCAGTCACGAACATGCTCGACTCAGCATCGGCGGCAATGAGTCGGTTCGATTGGTCGATGGCCCTGGCCGGTGTGGCATCGGCCAGGATGCTTGCCCGGAGCAAGCTGCGGGAAACAGCCATGAAGATAGCCGCTGGCGCGCCCTTGTCCGAGACGTCGGCGATGACGACACCCAATCGCCCATCGTCCAGGGGTACGAAATCGTAGAAGTCGCCCGTTACCACCCGCGCCGGTTCCCAGTGAGCGCACACGTCCCAGCCCTCAACGGCGGGCGAGGCATCTGGCAGGAAGCTGCGCTGGATGTGGCGCGCCAGTTCCAGCTCGCGCGCCAACCGCTGCGCCTCGAACTCCGCATGCCGGAGCCGCTCATTCTCGATGGCGATCGCCGTCTGGTTCGCCATGCCGGCCGCGATTTCCAGCAGGCGCGGCGTGAAGCGCGCGTCCCCCAGGGGGGGGTCAAGCAGCATCGCCCCTACCAGTAAACTGTGAGCGACCAGGGGCACGAGCAGGGCCTGGTCCACCTGGAGAGCGTCGAGCAGGGTTGTGTCGTCGGCCTGGCCGCGCTGTAGCAGCATCGGGCTGCGTTCGGCCAACAGTCGCTCGAAAGTGCGGCTCTCCTGCGCGGCGAGGGCGTGGAAGTGGGCCTCGCGGCTGGCAGATTCGTCCAGCGTTGTGACCAACTGGCGTGGTGCGAAACGCGCGCTGTCGGAGTCCCACAGGAAGAAGGCGCACTGATTGGCCCCCAGGAACAGCGGCACGACCCGCCCGACACGCTCCAGGATGTCCTCGATGGTTTCGGCGTCCCGCAGGTTCTCGGCCACCTGGAGGAGCGCGTTGCGATGCCAGGCTTCTTCGGCCTTCTCTTCGTACTCGCGAGCATTGCGCACGGCCAGCGCCGCCTGGGCGCCAATCAAGCCCAGCAGGCGCACGTCGTCATCGTCAAAATGGCCTGGGACCTTGCTGTGGACCGACAGCACGCCGATGCACTCGCCGTAGAGTTCTACCGGCACGGCCACCGCCGACCGCCAGCCATGCAATCGGCTCAGGTCCTCCTCAGGCGGCTCGATGACCTTCAGGTCCGTCTCCAGGACCGGCGCGCGTTCCGCGAATACCCGCTCCAGCAGGCCGCCCGGCGCGCGCCGCACCTCGCCGTCGCGGCGGATGTCGTCGCGCCAGCCCCATGTCGCCAGCATCGAAAGGTCGTTGGTCTCGCCGTACAGCAGGAGAGCAGCGGCATCGCCGCGCAGCACGCTGGCAGCCTCCTCGACGACCATCTCCGTCACCTGTTGCGGGTCGAGGCTGGACAGGAGGGCCTGCGACAGCCGCAGCAGCATCGCCTGCTCGCGCAGATGGCGGCCGCGCGCCACGTCCAGCAGGCGAGCGCGCTCGATAGCCATGCCCAGCTGGTTGCCGACCGCGCCCAACACTTGCAGGTCGGCGGCGCTGAAGATTTCCCGCGAGGGCGCGGTAACGTTCAGAATACCGAGCGCGCGCTTACGGGCGCGGATAGGGATGCTGGCATGGTAGCGCAGACCGCGGGTGTCGCCGGGCGCCTCGGCCAGGCGGCTGCACTGGATGACGTTGACAGCACGTTTCAATTGCCCCGTGCGCAGTTGATACTGGCACTCGCACTCGGGCAGCCGGCGCAACTCGTGGGCATCGGCCTCGGCCAGGGCCGGAGGCAGGCCAATGGTATCGATGGGCACAAACGCGCCCGCCTCGTCGAGCAGGAACACCCAGCCGGTGCTCAGCTCTAGCAGGTCTGTCACCTCCGCCAGCGCGGCCGCCACGGCCTCATCGACCGAGACGGCCTCGTTCAGCCGCTCCGCGACGGTGCGCAGGGTATGCAGTTCGCGCAGCGCGCGTTCCAGGCCCGCGCGCCCATCCAGATCCACCATCGCCTCAGTTCGTTCCTGCCACACTACGAAGTCGCGCACTGGCGCCAGGCGCTGGCGCAAGGTTCTCCGGTCGGCTTGAGTGGTCGCCACGAGATGGGCGCGATACTTGACCAGGGCAGTGCGGGACACGGTCGCCGTGGCATCCGTGGCGCGCAGCCAGTCGAGGAAGGCCTCGACCTCGTGGAGCGAGGATGCTATCGCCCTCGGTGCGGTATGCCTCTCCTGCAAGATGCGCGCATAATCCGACAAGCGCTCCATAGCCAGGCTACTTCTCCGCGGCGACCAGGCGGCCGCCAACGTGACTAGAAGTTGCCCACAGCGTCCACAGTGTCATCATAGATATCGAAGATGCGCGTGAAGCCGACGAGCTCGATGGTGTCTTTGACGTAGGGCTGGAGGCCTGACAGCCGCAAGTCGCCGCGATTCCAACGCTTGACCGCCTTGCGGGTAGCCAATAGAACGCGCAACCCGGCGGAGCTGATGTAGGTGACGCCGGACATGTCGAGGACAAGCTTGAAATGACCGTTGTTGATGAGGTCGTCGAAGGTCTTCTGCAACTGTGGCGCGGTCTGATGGTCGATGCGGCCCACCGGTGTCACAAGTGTGACGCGCTTCATGTCTTTCGTGCTGATTTCCATTCAGGCCTCCTTATGGGGCAGGGACGGGTTGGGGACGCCCTCATTATATCACGGCCAGGAGGTAGGGCGCAAACAGTTTGGTGGCAAGTACCTGAGGCGAAGGTCAATCAGCCTGCTCGTGCACCATTGCCCCCAGAAGCAGCGCCGAGAGCAACGTCAGCGCGGCCGCCAGCGCCACGTTGCCCCACATCCCGACCGTCGCATACACCAGTGGCCCGATCAGCGCGCCTAGCACCCGGCCAGTCTGGTTGCCCGTGATGTTGATGGACAGGGAAGTGGCCCGCGCCGTGGGAGCCAGTTCAGTGACCAGCGGGATGGTGGATACCAGGGTAAACTCGAAGCCCAGGAGAATGAGGGCCAGGGTGAACACCGCCCCACCCAGACCCCGGCTCGCCAGCAGCGGCAGGAGTGGGTAGGCGGCCGCTAGGGCCAGCAACCCCAGCAGGATGCCGCGCTTCTTACCGATGCGGTCGAGGAAGGCGCTGGATAGGCCCTCGCCGCCTAGCTCCGCCAGCCCCGTCGCGATGGACACCGAGCCGAGGGCGGCCGGCCCCAGGCCGAAGCTGCCTTCCAGCCACGCGCCATAGACGATGAACACCATCTCGTTGGCCAGCACCAGGCACAGCATCATCGGCCACATCCAGCGCACGTTGGGCACGCGCAGCGCATGCCCCAGGCTGCTGAGGACGTGGCCGCCGCTGTGGTGGGGCGCGTGGTCGCCCACCGGGAAGGCCCACATCGCCAGGGCCAGGCTCAACACGCCGAACGCGGCCAATCCCCAGTAAGGGGCCTGCCAGCCGTAGCGCGCGATAGTCCAGCCCACCAGGGGAATGCCCACCAGCGCGGCCAGCGCCCAGGGAATCTCCAGGATGCCCGTCGCCCGCGCCCGCATGGCATACGGCACGCGGTCGCTGATGTAGGCAATCGACGTCGGGTCGAGGATGACCTTCGCCAGGCCCATGCCGACGAAGCCGACGGCGAACAGGCTGAACTGGCTGAAGCTGGCGGCGACGAGGGCGGCGGCGACGAACAGGGCCAGGGCGATGAGAATCAGTGTGCGGCGGCGGTAGCGGTCGGCCATCGGCCCAACAGCGAGGCTGGCGTAGCCCGTCGCCGCCCGCAGTGCGACCAGCGACGCCGCTGCCTCCAGGGGCACGCCCAGGCCACGGGCGATAAAGGGCAGGAACGGGTACGCCATGCGCGCCGCCGTGTTGAGCGTCGTCCGCGCCAACACCGTCGCCGCCATTGGCCTGGCGAGAGTCACAGGGGAGGCGAGACCATGCGAACAACCAGGGTCATGTCCGCTATCATTGTGGCGCCCTCGCGGGTAGTGAAGGTGATGCCGCTGGGGTGGGGGTTGTCGACTCGATGCCAGCCTCGGCCGCATGCCGCGTGGCGAGGCTGGCTGCCGTCGCCGTCAGCGACAGCACGAACCAGAAGAGCGCCAGCGATGGATCGTTATCAGTGACGTCTCAGACCTCCAGTTCGTCCAGCATCAGCACACGTAAATCCCTGATACGCCGCAACGCGGCGTCATTGGTCAAGAAGGCCTGGCAGCCAGCGGTTAGTGCAACCGCAACCTGCATCGCGTCGGTGAGGGTGAGATTGTACTGTGTTCTCAACTCGGCGGCTCGTTGGGCCGCCGCACGTCCGATTGGGACGAACGCCGTGTTATTCCCGTGGATGATCAGGTCCAGAAATGCCTGGCTGACCTGCGGGAGATTGGCGCGATATGGTGCAATGAGGCATTCGGCCAGGGTCACAGGGGATGTCACCGCGAGAAGCGCGCCGTTGTCGATACGCTCGAAGACGGCATTAGTGGGCAACAGGTACTTGGGGTTGCCTTCCACGTAGTAGATGACCGGCGCCGTGTCGAGAAAGAGGCGTGTTACACCGCCTAACGCATCATCG
This sequence comes from uncultured Anaerolineales bacterium, assembly GCA_964546245.1. GTDB lineage: Bacteria > Chloroflexota > Anaerolineae > Epilineales > JAHCIE01 > JAHCIE01. The sequence continues at coordinate 10,802 of CAZJJF010000024.1, read as the reverse complement.
ACCTTCATCGCTCTCTCGGCGTGTTCGTGACACCCACGTCTGCGCGTCCTCACCGACCAGAGGACGCTCGGCTATGCCCTTCACTTCCTGCCATCGCCGTCGCCGCGCGGATGCCTGATAACCCTCGCGCGCCTTCTGGGCCAGATAGGCGATCAGGTCCAACTGCTCGTCTGGCGATAGAAGCTCTGCCTGGCGGATAATCGCCTCAAGTTCCCTGGATGCCATGCTTTGTCCCCCGTCACCCGCGTCTCGCCGTTCCGCCCTCAATTATACGGCAATGGCCGGGCGGCGCGAATAGGTGGCTTCGTCGTATTGCGGGGGCGACATGCTCCTTATCATCGAGGCGCAGGTGATAACTCGGTAGTGGCGGCCGGCGACCGCTGGTCCGCCTCGGCACGCTGACGTTGGGCCAGGCTGGCTGCCGTCGCCGTCAGAGACATGACGAACCAGAACAGGGTGACCGAGGCGGGGAACTTGATGTTGACGAAGTAGTGGTCCAGCGTACCCGCCACCAGCACGCCGAAGATGGCGGCTGCTCCGCCCAGGATGACCGGCTCCAGGTCCAGGTCGCCCGTGCGCAGGCCGCCGCGCGCCGTCCAGAAGAACACCAGTGCGACGCAGGCGAAGGCTGTCAGTCCCACCAATCCCATGTTCTCGGCCATCAGCAGATACATGCTCGACACGCCGATGTACAGGTCGATGTCGGGCGTGGCCGCATAGCCAACGCCGAACCACGGGTGGCGACCGATGAGGTTGATGGCGTCCTTGTACTCGCCCAGGCGCATCTGGGTCGATAGGTCCTGCCCGCGCGCGCCGGCGAAGAAGCTTGCCACGTACTCCTGCGTCCAGGGGAGGATGAGGACCAGAGCGACGGCGGCTACCAACCATAGGGCCAGACGGCGGTAGCGCAGCAGGGCCAGGAAGGCGGCGGCGGCCAGGAAGCCGAGCATCGAGCCGCGTGAGCGGGTGGCAAATAGGGCCAGGCCCATGACACCCACCAGGCTCCATGCCAGCCAGCGCGGCAGGATGGGCCGCCGGGCGAACAGGTTGGGGATGGTCAGGGCGGCGACGATGATGAGCAAGCCACCGAAGGCGTTGGGGTCCACCGAGGTACTGGTGGCGCGTTGGGGTAGCGAGGGGTCATCGTTGATGTAGCGCAGGATGTGGTCGCCGGTAGGGTAGTCGAAGACGCGCAATATGGACAGCAGCCGCGCCTCCGTGGCGTCGGGCAGCGCCCACAGGCCGAGGCCAAGCGCGGCCGCCATGCCGCCCGACAAGGTGAGGGCGCGGGTAGTGTTGATCACGTCGGCGTAGGTGCGCAGAATGGTGGGCAATAGCCACACCAGGCTCAGAGTGAGCAGGAACTCGACGAAGCGGCGCAACAGGTCGCGGGTCAGCAAGGCGTTCTCGCTGCCGAGGAGGAAGGCAAAGACGGCGAGCGCGCCGTAGACCAGGGTCGGCAGCCACAGGGGTGTGGTGCGCCAGCCGAACTCGCCGCGACCGACCGCGACCATCAGCCACGCGGCCAGCATCAGGAGGAAGGCCAGGTTCAGCAGGGTGGGGTTGAAACCGATGCCCAGGGGTAGCGCGCCAAAGGGCAGCAGGGTCAGCACGGCGGCCAGCGCCCACACCGCCCACTGGAGATGCTGCAATAGCGCGAGGCCGATGACGCCAGCGATGACCGCCGCGATGACGAGGGCGGGCTTGCCCCACGCGACGGCGGCGCCGGCGGCGACGCCCAGGAGGAGGATCCCCAGCAGGGCAAGAAGGTTGCGCCAGGAGAGATTAGGGATTAGAGATTGGGGATTGCCTGTCATCTCCAATCTCTAATCTCCAATCGCCAATCCCTAAGCCCCATCTTAGCTCCGGTACACCATGAATACGCCGGCGATGATGGTCAGTACGCCGGCGATGCGCCAGGCAGTGATCGGCTCGTTGAGCAGCCACGCCGACAGAAATACGACCAGAATGTAGCTCATGCTGAGCATGGGGTAGGCCCAGCTCAGGTGAGCCTTCGACAGGACCGACAGCCAGAAGAGCGAGCCGCCGAAGATGAGGATGAAGCCAACCAGTACGGCCGGCGTGGTGAAGGTGCGGAAGAGGGTCGGGATGGCGTGGGTTCCCGTCAGGTCCAGGGTACCCACCTGATTCATGCCGACTTTGAGAAGCATCTCGCCGCAGACCGAGAAGCTGATAGCGATGAGTAGCGCGACAATCGGAGACATGTCGGTATAACCTTTAGCTTTCGACTGCCACGCCCTCACCCAGCGACTGCACTTGCAGGGCGACGTAGACGACTTCCTCGTCGGTGAGTTCCGGGTAGATGGGCAAAGACAGGACTTCGCGCGCCGCCGCCTCGGCCTGGGGGAAGTCGCCGCGACTGTAGCCCAGCTCGGCATACGCGCCCTGCAGGTGGGCGGGCGTCGGGTAGTGGACGATGGTTCCCACGCCGTGGGCGTGAAGATGGGCGGCCAGGGCGTCGCGGTTCGGCGTGCGCACGACGTACAGGTGGTAGACCGGCTCCACGTCGGGGGCGACGTAGGGCGTGACGACCGCGCTGCCGGCCAGCAGCGCATCATAGCGCGAGGCGATGGCGCGGCGGCGCGCATTGTCCTCGTCCAGATGGCCCAGCTTCACCCCCAGGATGGCTGCCTGCATCTCGTCCAGACGGCTGTTCAGGCCGAGCATATCGTGGGCGTAGCGCGCGCTCTGACCGCCGTTGCGCAGCATCTTCACTCGCTGGGCCACCGCCTCCGAGGCCGTGACGACCATGCCGCCGTCGCCATACGCGCCGAGATTCTTGGTCGGGTAAAAGCTGAAGGCTGCCGCGTCGCCCAATGTGCCCACGGGCTGGCCGCGATAGCGCGCGCCGTGGGCCTGGGCACAGTCCTCCACGACGCGCAGATCGTACTGGTCGGCCAGTTCCAGGAGCGGCCCCATATCGGCGGATTGCCCGTAGAGGTGGACGGGCATGATCGCCCGCGTGCGTGGGGTGATGGCCGCTGCGACGCGGCCGGGGTCGAGGTTGTAGGTACGCGGGTCGATGTCGGCGAAGACCGGGGTCGCGCCCGTTGCCGAGATGGCAAACACCCCAAACGCCGCCGTCAGCGGCGCCGTGATGACCTCGTCGCCGGGGCCGATCCCCAACGCGCGGAAGGCCAGCTCGATGGCGTCCGTGCCCGAATTGCAGCCCACGGCGTGGGGCATGCCCAGGTAGGCGGCAAACTCCTCCTCGAAGCGTTCCAGCTCCGGCCCCAGGATAAACCAGCCGCGGTCGAGGACGCGGGCAACCGCCGCGTCGATGCCTGGCCGCAGGCGGGCTACCTGACGGTCGATAGTGTTGAAGGGGATTCTCATAGCAGCTGCTTCTCCCTCGGTGGCGCGACAGGCTGCGACGTAGCCGGCTGGCTGCCCTTTAGCAACACGAGGCTGACCCACAGCTGGCCTATGTCGCCCACGACACGCACCAGGCGCGGGAAGTTGAAAAACTGGGACATGCCGTAGACACGGTGATAGTGGTGGACGGGCACTTCCTCGAAGACGAAGCCCGCGTCGGTGAACTTCTTGACCATCTCCAGCGGCAACGTGCCGTCCATCGACACCAGGGTCACGGCGTCGAAGCACGAGCGGCGAATCAGGCGAAAGTCGCAGTCCACGTCCCGAATCTTGAAGCCAAACAAAAGCTTCATGATGTGATGGTAAAGGCGACCGATGATGATGCGATGCCAGGGATCGTTGCGACTAATCTTGTAGCCGTTGATAATGTCCACCTCGGGCCGCACGCGGTCGGTGAGCTTGAGAAGCTCGCGCACGTCATACTGGGCGTCGCCGTCGGTGTAGAATACCCACTCTTTGGTGGTCTGGGCGAACAGGGAGCGCAGGTTACCGCCGTAGCCCAGGTTCTTGGGGTGGTGGAACACGCGCAGGCGGGGCACGACACCGGTGAGAATGTCAAGAATCTGGCCCGTATAGTCGGCGCTGCCGTCGTTGCCGACCAGGATTTCGTAGTCGTCGGCCACCTGCTTCAGCATGGCGTCGGCCATAAGAACCATGCTGGCGATGGTGCCGCCGTCGTTGTAGGCAGGGAAGACGGCCGATATGCTGGGTCGGGGCATCCGAGACTCCTGGGAATGCGAATTGTGGCGAATCTTAGCACGTTCCGCCATGCGCGGCAAAAAGGGGCGCCACTCGTTTGTCGCCAGGCCTGTCGGACGCTACAATTGGAGTCACTCACAGCGAGGAAACTATGCCGACTCTCCATCGTACAGTAATAAGCGCCTCGGTGCGTTATGCTGCGCGCGGTATGCGCCGCGCGGGCCATGTGACGCTAAGCGTTGTAGAAGGAACAGCCGCTATGCCCGTGAAGTTTGTCCCCGCCCAATCAAAGTTTTCCGATGTCGTTGCGAACGCAGCCCGGTACGTGTCGAACCTGCGCCGCGAGATGCCCAACCAGACGCTGCCTGACTACATCTTGCTGGACATCACCGGCGATTTCGTCGAGCGCGAGGAGTTGCAGCCCTGGCCGCTGCGCTTCCTGCCCCAGACCCGCCGCCCCTCCGTTGAAGGCCTGCGCCAGGCGCTGGAACTCATTGCCGAGGACGAGCAGGTCAAGGGCGTCGTGCTGCGCATCCACGCCGTCAGCAGCGCGCTGGCGACCATCCAGAGCCTGCGCCAGATCATCCAGCGTTTTCGCGACAGCGGCAAGCGAGTCGTGGCCTACCTTGAAGACATCGACCTGCGCAGCTACTACCTGGCGACCGCCGCCGATGACATCCTCGCGCCGGAGAGCGCGACCTTCCTCGTCCTCGGCCTGGCCGTGCAGAGCGTCTTCCTCAAGGACGCGCTGAGCCGCATCGGTGTCAAGGGCGATTTCCTGGCCGTCTCGCCCTACAAGTCGGCCGCCGACCAGCTCACCCGCTCCGACATGTCGCCGGAGGTCCGCGACCAGTTCAACTGGCTGCTCGACTCCAACTGGCAGACCATCCTGAGTGACATCGGCGACAGTCGCGGCTTCACGCCGGGCGTGGTGAGCGATCTGCTCGACCGCTCGCCTATGTCGGCCTCGAAAGCCGTCGATGCCGGCCTCATCGACCACATCCTGTACGAGGACGATCTGGGCGAGTTCCTGGGCGGCGAGCCGCGTGTCATGCCCTGGTCCCAGGCGTTCAGTCACCTGTATCAGCCCTATACCTGGCACGCCGACAAGGCCGTGGGCGTTGTCAGCGTCGAGGGCGCTATCATGCCTGGCGAGAGCCGCCGCAACCCCTTCCCGCTGCCCATGCCCATCGTCCAGGACGGGCGCAGTGGGGCCGAGACGATTGTGCGCATCTTCCGCCAGGCCGAGAAGAATGACAGGGTGGCCGCCATCGTAATGCTGGTCAACTCGCCTGGCGGCGATGTCGTGGCCTCCGATCTCATCGCCCGCGAGGTGCAGCGGGTACGGGTGAAGAAGCCCATCGTGGTCTATATGGGCGACGTGGCGGCGTCGGGCGGCTACTACGTTTCCACCCACGCCGACCGCATCGTCGCCCAGCCGGCGACCCTGACGGGCTCCATCGGTGTCATCATGGGCAAGCTCGTCACCGGCGGCCTGTTCGACCGGCTGCACGCCAACGTGGAGACCGTCAAGCGCGGCGAGACGGCCACCATGCTGTCGTCGGACGAGCCGTTCACTGACACCGAACGCGAGCGGCTGCACGACATCCTCATGGATACCTACGATCTGTTCAAGCGCCAGGTGGCCGAGGGACGCGGCCTATCCCTCGACCGTGTCGAGGAAATCGCCCAGGGCAAGGTGTGGACCGGCCAGCAGGCCCAGGAGTTGGGGCTGGTCGACGACCTGGGCGACTTCGAGGTGGCCGTCAAGAAAGCAGCGCAGTTGGCGGGCCTGCCCGACGACCGCAAGACCCAGGTGGTCGCCCTGAGCGCGCCACGCACGCCCGTGCTGCCGCCGCGCCTGTCCGACCCCAAGGCCTGGCTCCAGGAGGCGAAGGAGAGCCTGGGCCTGTTCTTCAACGGCCGAGTCCTCGCCCTCCTGCCCTACGACATCCAGATCAAGTAAGCTGTCAGGCGGTGTAGACGTGGACAGAGGGCAGACGCTGGTGGGTCTGCCCTCTGTCGCGTGTGGCTCCGACATCCGACCGCTGCGATAAGTCTCTCTGTGGCGTGCCCTCGCGCCCTCTGCCGCTTGCGCTAACGATTGACGCTCGGCGCGGTCCTGGCCCAGTCGTCACGCGCGGGCGGGTTGACGCTGGCCGGGGCGGTGGTCCTGGCCCAGTCGTCACGCACAGGCGGGTTGACGCTGGCCGGGATGGTCGCGTCCAGGTACCACGCGTCGCGAATCGGCGGCGACGTGATGGGCGGCGCGACCGCCTGCGTCTGTGTCTGCTGCCAGAGGCTCAGCCCGATGACCCCCACCAGGACGATCACCATGCCCACGAGGATGAGCAGCGCCAGCAGAGCGGCTCCATGCGGTCGGTGCTGTCGGAGCGTCCAGGTCGTGGTGGACATAGCCTGTCTCCTTTCGGGACTGGCCCCGCTGCCACGGGGTGGTGATCTTGCCTGCTTCCAGTGTATAGCGTCTGGACCGGGTGGGTGGGCCAGTCAGTGACCCGAAAAGTGGGATACAGAGTGACCCGGCTGCTGACTCCTGTGGTATACTCTACATAGAGAGGCCGGCCCACACGCGCCCCGCGAGCCGGCCGCGCCGTGGGCAGGGGGGTGTATGACCGAGCCGATTACCTTCGGTCACTGGGTGAAACGCCGCCGCAAGGCCCTCGACCTGACGCAAGCGGAGCTGGCCCACCGCCTGGGCTACGCGACCTCAACCGTTCATAAGGTCGAGACGGATGCGGTGCGGCCCTCCCGCGAGTTGGCCGAGCGACTGGCGGCCGAACTGGCAATTCCGCCGTGCGAGCGGGACGCGTTTCTGCGCTTTGCTCGCGGCACAATCTCGAGCGCGGCTCCCGCCATCCCACCTCCGGATTATCCTCTCCCGCTGGCTGTTTCCCCGACGCACCCGCCGCTGCCGCCAACGCCCCTGGTGGATCGCGACGTAGAGATGAACGCTGTCCTCGGTCTGCTGCGCCACCCCGACGTGCGCCTGGTGACGCTGACTGGCCCTGGCGGTGTCGGGAAGAGCCGCCTGGCCCTCGCCATTGCCCAGGCCACCGCATGTGACTTTCCTGAGGGCGTGATCTACGTCGACCTGGCCCCCGTGAGTGAGGCTAGCGCTGTGTGGCTCAGCGTGGCCCAGGCGGCGGGCCTGCGCGAGGGGACGAGCCAGACCCTCCTCGACCACCTTGTGACGTTGTTGGCCGGTAGACACGCCCTCATCGTGCTTGACGGCTGCGAGCGGCAGACCAGCGCCTTGATAGTGCTAGGCTGGCTGCTGGCCGAGTGCCCCGGCCCCAAAGTCCTTACCACCAGCCGCATCCCCCTGCACCTGCGCGCCGAGCACGAGATCGCCGTCGCGCCGCTCGCCGCTCCCCCCACCGCCGAGGCGGCGGTTGACACCATCGCCGGCTTTCCCGCCGTGATCTTGTTCATCGAGCGCGGCCAGGCCGTCGTCGCCGACTTCGAGCTAACTGACACCAATGCCGGGGTCGTCGCCGAGATCTGCCGCCGCCTCGATGGCCTGCCCCTGGCGCTGGAGCTGGCGGCGGCGCGGCTCAAGACGCTGCCGCCCCAGGCCCTGCTCGCCCACCTGGACCGCCCGCTACGCCTGCTCACCGGGGGCGCATATGACCAGCCGACGCGCCTGCGCAGCCTGCGCGATACCCTGGCTTGGAGCTTCGCGCTGCTCGACGCGCCGCAGCAGGTGGTGTTCCGCCGCCTGGCCGTCTTTCGTGGTGGCTTCACCCTGGCGGCGGCGGCTGCCATCGTGGCTAACGACGACGAGGGCCTGCCGCGAGGCGTCCTCGATGAGGTGGCCGCCTTGGTGGACGAGAGTCTGATATGGGTCCTTCGACGCGACCTGACGGGGGAGGCGCGCTATGACCTGTTGAGCGTCGTCCGCGAGTATGCCCAAGAACACCTGGTGGCGAGCGGCGATGCCGAGGTTGTCGCCGCGCGGCATGCGGCCTACTACACTGGCCTGGCTGCGGTGGCCGGGGTGGGACTGCGCGGCCCCGATCAGGTGCGATGGCTGCGCTGGGTGGCCGAGGAAGACAGTAACCTGGCGGCGGCGCTGGACCACGCCCAGCGGCGGGGTGACGCCGAGGGCGCGCTACGCCTCACGGCGGCCGTGTGGCGCGCGTGGTTCAAGCAGGGTCGCCTGACGGCTGGGCGGGCCAGGCTGGAGGCAGCCTTGAGCCTGGCCCCCGCCCAACCCCTCGCCATCTCGCCTGATCGTGTTATGGCTCTGATCGGCGCAGGCGTTCTGGCTGCCAGCCAGGGTGACGTGGCGCCGGCTCTGGAATGGCTGGCGATGGCGCGGGCGCACGCCGAGACCCTCGGCGATGCCTGGCTGCTGGGCTACGCGCACCTCAATCTAGGGAACGTGGCAACCGTGACCAACGCCACGGCGACGGCGGAGGCGCATTTCCAGGCCAGTCTGGCGGCGTTCCGCGCCGATGGCGACCCCTGGGGCGTGGCGGCCGCTCTCACGGCGTTGGGCTGGCTCACAGCGCGACGTGGTGACGTGGCGCAGGCCAGTGACTTCCTCGATGAGGGTCTGGCCCTGACGCGCGCTACCGGCGACGAGGCTGCCGTCGCCCTGGCGCTCTACGCTCGCGGCGCGCTGGCCTCGGCCCAGGGCGACCTGCCAGGGGCGCGCGACTGGCTCGGACAGTCCGCCACTTTGTATGGTGAGTTAGGCGACCAGCACGGCGAGGCAGAGGTACACCGGGCGCTGGCGGAGATGGTGATTTCTGGTTGACGCCGAGGAGGGGGCATGCATCTTGCGACAGCTATCGAGCGGCTGACTGCCCAGGCCCAGGCCGTCGCCGCCCTGGGAGCGGACGTCGCGCCGGGACAGGCGCGCTGGAAGCCGACGCCCGATGCCTGGTCCATGCTGGAGGTGGTCAACCACCTGGCCGACGAGGAGCGCGAGGACTTCCGCACGCGGCTGAGCCTGACCCTCGTCGCCCCCGCGTCCGAGTGGCCACCCATCGACCCCCAGGGCTGGGTAACAGCCCGTCGCTACAATGAGCGTGAGCTACACGCCTCGCTGGCCGACTACCTGGCCGAGCGGGCGACGTCGCTGGCCTGGCTGCGCGGGCTGGAGCAGCCAGACTTGGGCAGCCGCGTCGAGCGTCCCTGGGGCGTCATGACGGCGGGCGGCCTGCTGGCTGCCTGGGTAGCCCACGACGTGCTGCATCTGCGCCAGTTGGTGGAGCTTCGCTACGCCTACCTCGTCGAGGAGGCGCAGCCGGACTCGGTGGGGTATGCCGGCGAGTGGTGAGGATATTCACGCATTACCTTCGCATGCCCTCACAAACGCCTCGAACAGGGCGCGCATCTCTGGCGCGTCGGGTAGCGCCTCCGGGTGCCACTGCACGGCCAGGCCGAAGGGGTGCCCCTCAATCTCCACCGCCTCAACCATCCCATCGGGCGCGCGCGCCACGACCCGCAGCGCCGGCGCCACCTTGCGTATCGCCTGGTGGTGCAGGCTGTTGACGGCCAGTGTCGGGCGACCCACAATTTGTGCCAGTCGCGAGTCCTTGGCCAGGCTCACGTCGTGGGGGCGCAGATCGAAGGGCAGGTCGGGGTAATAGGCGTGGCGCTCGGCGTCGGCGTGGTCGTCGGTGTCCACATACAGCGAGCCGCCCAGGGCGACATTCAGCACCTGAGAGCCGCGGCAGATGCCGAACACCGGCTTGTTGTCGGCCACCACCCAACGCGCCAGGTCCATCTCCACCCGGTCGCGGTCGGCGTCCACCCCGCCCACCGCCTCGGTAACGTCTGCCCCGTAGAGCCTGGGGTTCACATCCCCTCCACCCGGCAGCAGCACCCCGTCCAGCCGCTCGTACAGGGCGCGCAGGGTAGGGGGGCCAAGCTCCAGCGGGATGAGCACGGGTAGCCCACCCGCGCGCTCCACGCCCTGGACGATGGCCTGCAAGAGATTGTCGAGGCTGTCGCGGTCGGGCGCATCGGTGGGGTTGGTGGTGATACCAATGAGTGGGCGGGCCATACGAAGGTTCCCTACTCCATACTCGTGGTGATGGGCAGGCCGCGCTCGCGGCGGCTGCGTTCGCCCCAGGTCAGGATACGCTCGCCGAGGTCGCGGGCGGCGTTGGGCCTGGCGAGGGCCAGGCAGCGCGCTTGCATGTCACCGAGCGCCGTGTTGCCCGGGCGCAGCCAGTCGCGTAGCGTGTCAACCACGGCCTCCGCCGTGAACGCGGCCACCCCGACCCCCTCGTTGACGACATAATCCACATTGGCCTTCTCCTGGCCCGGTACGTAGCCCGACAGGAGCATGGGCAGCCCCTCGATGAGCGCCTCGGCGATGGTACCGGGGCCGGCCTTAGTGACGATGACGTCGGATGCCGCCATCCACTCCGGCATGTTCCGCACGAAGCCCGTCACGACGGTCGGTGCAGTCCATTCGAAGGCGTCCAGGTCCGCCTTGAGCGCAGCGTTGCGGCCGGCGACGACGGCCATCTGTACATCCAGCTCGCTGGCGTCGATGGCGCAGGCTGTGGCGTATACATTGCCCATGCCCTCGCCGCCGCCGACGATGAGAAGGGTCGTCTTGTCGGGGTGCAGCCCGAGACGGCGGCGCAGCGTGGCGCGGTCGCCCGCGAAGGGCTGGAAGCGCGGACTGACCGGCTGGCCCCCCACCTCGACGCGCCCCAGGCGCG